>WQRL01000084.1 GCA_009786775.1 Oscillospiraceae bacterium | reverse complement strand
CGCCGCCGGGGACGGTGGAGTCATTAAAGCCGATGGCCACGACATTGGGGATTTTCTGCACCCAGCGCCAGGTTTCAGCTAAGTTTACCTCTGTGACAGGCTCCCATGTGCGGAGCCTGGGCAGGATGTAAAAGCCTATTTCGGCGGCCATCTCAAGGTCGTCGAGAGGGAAGCCCAAGCCTAAGAAGGCTCTCTCAACAGAGTGCATGTTAGTAGCTAGGCCCAAGTAGTCACCCAGCACAAATG
Organism: Oscillospiraceae bacterium; assembly: GCA_009786775.1. Classification (GTDB taxonomy): domain Bacteria; phylum Bacillota; class Clostridia; order Oscillospirales; family Oscillospiraceae; genus WRMH01. The sequence goes on along the minus strand of WQRL01000084.1, from coordinate 6,988 downwards.
CAGTGGGATAGCGTTCCTTGGCTTCCAAAAGTGAAAATAACTGCTCGTGCAGCCTTTCGTTGCGGGTCAGAATGTATGTCCCATCAGGGGATATGGTAATGCCTGGGACAGCATTTTGGGCATCTTCGCCATAACGCATTTCCAGGTGAAACATAAGCTGGCTGCCGAACATGGATATGACATCGCCTGCGATTTCCCATTCAGCCAGAATCCTCTCCCTGACGACAAGGCCTGTGGCACCTGCCTCAAAGGCCATGCGCATCATATCATAAAGCTCCAAATCACGGCTTGTATTGGCGATACGCCAGAGTTCGTCATATTCGACGAATAGGCCGACAACATTATCGTCAGTCTCAACCGGTGAGCGGAGCGCTAAATGCACCCACATTGCACAGCCAAAGGAGATGAGCATTATAATGGCAGCCACCCGCTTAAAGATGGCTCCGTTTTTGCTTTTGGTCAAATTTTGGTCGCTCATAAATTTAGATCCTCGACTTTCTAAGAATAGAATACTGCGGGGCAAAAAACGGCAACTTAATTTGCAGCTTCATTTTGGCGTGAGGTGTTGAGTCAAGTTCTTTGCCGTCTGCACCGAGGATGGTTTCAGCGGTGAATGATACTGGCTCGTCATTAGGTGTTAGAAGCTCTACGGTGTCGCCTTTGAAGAATTTGTTGCGCTGGGATAGCACGGCGTTACCCTCGTTATCACAGCTTTCAACCACAGCGACAACATCACAGTCGGAGCGGTACATGGAGTCTCCGTGGTACTGGCCGGGGCCGCCCGGATCGAAATAGAAGCCGGTGGAATACTCTCTGTGGCTGACTTTATTTACCTCGTTTCGCCAGACCTCCTTGAGGGGCTGTGCAGAGGCTGCGGCATCAATCGCCTTGCGGTAAGCATTTGTTATGGCGGCTGCATAGTACGCAGATTTCATGCGCCCTTCAATTTTGAGACTGCTGAGCCCTGCGTCTGTGAGCTCCTTTATATGGTCAATGAGGCAGAGATCCCGGGAATTCATTATGTATGTTCCCTCTCCCTCGGTTATGTCAAAATACTCGCCGGGGCGCTGATGCTCTACAAGGCTGTACTTCCAGCGGCAGGGTTGAGCACAGGCCCCCTTGTTGGCGTCCCTGCCTGTTAGGTAACTTGAAAGCAAGCACCTGCCTGAGATAGCCACGCACATTGCACCGTGTACAAATGCCTCCAGCTCAAGTTCTTGCGGAATGTTTTCACGCATTACGGCAATCTCTTTGAGAGTTAGCTCACGGGCCAAAATTACACGTGAAGCACCCATTGCGTGCAGAGCCTTGGCCGTTTCAAAATTAAATACACCTGCTTGAGTGCTGATATGCGCCTCCACAGATGGGGCATATTTGCGGGAGAGCGCAAGTGCGCCGATGTCCGACACTATTACAGCATCGGCACCGGCGGACTCAAGTTCTTCAAGAAAAGCAGGTAAGGCATGGGCGTCGTCATTGTTCATTACGGCATTACAGGTAATATACGCCCTGACCCCGTGGGAATGGCAAACTTTGATGGCCTCAGCCATGTCCTCGCTGCCGAAATTACCCGCAGAGGCACGCAGCCCAAACTGCAAGCCACCCATGTACACCGCGTCTGCGCCGAATGTGAGAGCCATTATGAGCTGCTCAGCATCCCTGGCAGGTGATAAAAGTTCAGGTTTAGTCATTTTCAACTTTCCATTTCCATTTGTTTAGTGCTGCAAATTGACACTAGTTAGTGCCGTCAATGGCTTACCGCCACCAGCCGCCGAATTGATCGCTCTGGACAAAGCTGCGGTGTTCGGGGTAAGTTCTAAAGAAGTTGTGAGTACCTTCCAAATTAAGCGCATAGAAGTATTCGTCCGTTTCGAGCGGGAACAGCGCTGCGCGGATTGAGGCTATGCCGGGGTTGGCTATAGGCCATGGTGGCAAACCTGGATTTGTGTAAGTGTTGAAGGGGTGGTCAAGGTCAGTGGTGGCAGCTAGGCCTGTGCCTTGGACCGCATAGCTGAGCGTGGCGTCAATTTGCAAAAACGGAAACGCAGGGCTTTCAAGGCGGTTGTAAATAACTGCCGCGATGCGTGGACGCTCTTCATCATTGCCGGCCTCACGCTCAATCATGGCGGCGATGTTTATTATTTCAGCGACAGTCAGCCCCATCTCCTCAGCTCTTTCGACATAGGCCTCAGTGAACTGCCTGTCAAACTCACGAAGTAACCTGTTGAGCACTGTTACAGGCTGTGAGCCCAAGAAAAAGTTATATGTGTTGGGGAAGAGGAAACCTTCAAGCCTGTATCTGTGGCCAATCGTTTCGCTATCGAGGAAGTGGAAGTTGAAATCATGAGTTGTGGCGGCCTCCCATAGGTCATCGGCTGAGTGGACGACTTGGGATTCCTCCATTAGATTAAAAATCTGAAGCAGCGTAAAACCTTCAGGAATCGTTACTGTGGTTTCTACACGGGCACCTGCCCGCGCGGTCATACCCTGAACCAGAGCTCTGTAATCAAAGTTTTTGTTTAATATAAATGTCCCGGGGACAATTCTCTGCGCAGAATCAGAGAAACTTGCATACTGGTTAAAAAGCCATCTGTTGCGGATGAGCCCGGCTCCATAAAGAAGCTCTGTGACATCCTCCATCTCGAAGTCTTGCGGGATTGTTATGCTGACCTGCTCATCTATAGTGCCGAAGCCGAGGACATCGGCAATTCCCGTCCATAGCACCACGGCCAGCACGAGGCTTATGGAAATTATAAATGATGCATACAGGATGCCGCCTATGCAGCCTGTCCGCTTTTCGCGGCGCACGCGCACAGGGCGTTCCTCGGGAACATCTATGTATTGGCCGTCGAAATCAAAGTTTAGTTTGAAATTTTCATCGCCGATGTCCAAATCTTCGTCTTTATGCTTTGTTACCTTGCCGTGGGGGGAGATGTCGTACTCTCTCATGCCGCCGTTTTTTGCAGGCTTTGAAATCATTCCGTCGGAGGATATGTCAAACTCCCTCACGTTGCCTTGGGCGGGCTGCCTTGAGGGTGGTGCAACGCCTTGTGGATTGGGCTTGCGGACAGGGGTGGGAGGGCTGCTCTGCTCGCGTTGCGGTGTGGCTTGAGGTATTGCCCGGGGTGCTGGTTTTGGTGCAGGGGGTTGCGCAGACTGCGGCGGAGCAGGATTTTTGGGCTTGACAGTCACAGCCTGTCTCGGGCGGGCCGGGACAAGCTCGTTTGAAGCAGGCTGCGGACCGGATCCGCTGTCTGCGATAAGTTTTTTAATTTCTTCTAATTCCTTGTCAACGTCCGGCAAAAATCTTCTCCTCCGTGACTAAACATTTAACTGCGATGTCGTGCGGCTCCTTGGGAACCTCTTCTCTTATAAGCCTGTGCCGGCAAATTCCGGCGGTGAAAGCGGCGTTGTTTTCCAAATATCTGTCATAATACCCCCCGCCGTAACCTAGGCGGTACCGTGATTTATCGTATGTGAGGGCGGGCACCAAGATGAAGTCAATTTCATCGGGCGGCAGAATGACTTTAGACTCTGTCGGAGCGGGGATGCCCAGTATGGCGGGCTTCATTTCACTGAGGCTGCTGATAACCCGCGCCTCCATTGTGCCTCCGTGGAAGCAGAAGGGGAAGGCCACGGTCTTGCCCGCCTCAAACGCAGCATCTGCAATCTTCAAAGTGTCAGGCTCACGGCCGATGCTGTAAAACAGCATGATGCAGCGGGCGCTGATAAATTCCTCAAGCGAGGTTATATTTGAAAAAATACCGCTGTTGGAATGCTGTATATATTCGCTGGTTAGAGAGTCAATCTCATGGCATACGGTCTTTCTTAATTCAGTTTTGATTGATGCAATCTGCATAATGCACTACCCATGTTTCAAAGTTGTAAAAATCAAAGATGCCAGTTCGCTGTGGATATCTTCAACTGTCCGCTCCCGGCTCTCGTCGAAGCAGGCGATTTTGTGCCAGCCGTAAAAATCGGCGGCCTGTCTGCCGCAATGGGCACTTTGCTCTAAATAGGAGAAATCCGTTTCGTGGATATCCGCCGATGTACCTGTTTCGGCTTGCCGCCGCTCAAGGCGCTTAATGGACTGAGATGCCTCAATGTCCATATATATGACGCAGCTGGGGCGGGGCAGCTCTACTAGATTAAATTCAAATTCATACAGCCACTTGAAGTAGGCCTCCCGCTCGTCCGCGGGCAGCTTTGCCCCTTGGTGTATGGCGTTGCTGGTGGTGTAGCGGTCTGTGAGAATGAGCCCGCCGCTCTGATAATAAGATTTCCACTCCTGTATGTATGATGCGATTCTGTCAACAGTGAAAAAAATTGAAGCGGCATACGCTCCTACAGCGTCAGGGTCAGAGCCGAACTCACCGCCGAGATACATTCTTATGAGGGCAGAGGACTCCTCTGAATAACGGGGGAAACTTAAGCGGCGGAAATCCTGCCCCTTAGCTTCGAGTAGTTTGCATAATAGCTCAAACTGTGTGGACTTACCGCTGCCGTCTATTCCTTCAAAAACAATCAAATTGCCCGGTGTACTCATTAGCTCTCCTTATGCTCTGTGTGCTTTGTCAAAATCTTGCCGGACTTCTGTCAGTTTGCACTGACAGCCTGCCGGCGGCGGGTTTAAGCATTAGTTATGCGCTTAACAATTACTCTTAAAATAAAGAGAGGCAAACTCACGCTCCTTGCCAGGCGCTTGGGTTCCTTAAAAATCCTATAGAGCCACTCAAGTCCTGCTTTTTGAAAGAAAACAGGCGCACGCTTGACATTTCCCGCAAAGACATCTAAAGAGCCGCCGAGCCCTGCGCAAAGGGGGACATCCAGTTTCTCCAAGTTCTCAGCCATCCAGAGCTCTTGTTTAGGAGCGCCTAGGCACACCAGGAGAAGGTCGGGCCGGGATGAATTTATTTTCTCAATAATGGGAGCACTGTCAGTGAAGTAGCCGTCGGCAGTGCCTGCGATTATAAGCCCCGGGTACGTTTTGGCCAAATTCTCTCCGGCCGTAGCAGCCACGCCGGGTTTTGCCCCCATCAGAAAGACGCTTAGGCCGGCCTTGGCCATTTTGCAAAAAAGTGCTGCGGCAAAATCAATACCAGGAACCCTTCCATGACTTAGGGGAGTGCCCAGAATCTTGGCTCCGTAGATAACGCCAATCCCGTCGGGCAGGACGAGGCCTGCGGAATTGATGGCAGAGCGCAGAGCTTCGTTGCGGCGGCTCAACCATACAATTTCGGGATTAGGTGTGACGGCATAGGTCTTTTCCTTGCTTGTAATTTTGTCAAATGCGAGAGTTGCGGACTGCTCAAGCGAGAGATTATCAAACCCAATCCCCAAAACATTAACTCTCATAAACTAAATGCCCTCGCTTTTGTCAGTTTGATAGGTGAAAAGCTATATCAGCTACCCTGTCATAGTCTTAAAGTCCGCTTCATCCTTAGCCAGCCCATCCTGCTGCATCAGGTTCTCCAAAACGGTGATATCTGCGGCAATGTCCATTGCATCTGAGCTAAACAACTGATCAAGCTGCTGCTCATAGCCTGTGGCGAGAGTGTCTAGGACGCGCCCGATGTTCTGCTTGGCGGCCATTATGTTCTCGCCTTTTACACCCTGCTTTTCAAGTGTAGAATATTGGCGGACGAGCTTCATTGTGGTTGGAAGGTAATAGGTTTCAAAGCGGCGGATCTGACTTTTCTTTTCGGGGTGTTCTTCGACAATGCGGAAAATCTTGGCAGTCAAAAACTCTATCCTCTCGATTTTGCCCGAAATTGTAATATCGGCCACGGAGGTGTTAAGGGTGTGGAGCTCTGCTATGATTTGAGCGTAACTCTTTTCTCCCGTATCTTCATCTTGTGTGGTGTCATCAGTGTTGAACACAGTCTTGCGCAGTTCCTCGGCAGAGTTGCCGCAGAGGATTAGGCTGTCAAGTTCATTGTCGATGTAAGTGCCTGTTTCAAAATAACCTTCGTCAATCATTTTTTGGATATCGCGCCTGACTGTCTTTATTTTGAGCCCTGATGTATTGGCGATGCTTTGCATCGGCACAACATCACGGCCGGCTATGTAAGCGTAATAAGCCTTGAATCTGCCGAGCCTTTTTGTGACAATGTTTCTGGAGAATAGTGAGATGAAGCCGCCCAGGAAGTAGAAAATACCCAGCCAGAACTCAGGCCAGCGGGCCACAAGGCCTGCGCCCCAGATGCCTGTTGCGGCACTTACTACTGTGTTGGCGCCTATGATGAACAGGGCGATGGCAATAAACAGCAATATAATGGATATGGCCTTGCCTGACTTTTTTTCAAGCACATTGCCGTCGGAAGTGTCTTTTGTTTCCTTGGCGGGTTTCTGTTTTGCCTGGCCTGTCGGGCGGGCGTAGCCTGAGGTTTGCGGTGCGGGGCGGGCAGAGCCGTAGGCCGTAGGGGCAGCTTTTCGCTGTGGCTGCTGTGGAGCGGTTTGCTGTGCGGGGCGCTGGTTATGAGTTTGTTGATTTGTAGCTTGCTGAGCCTGTTGGCTGGAAGTTTGCTGGTTGCCCGTTTCTGAGGTCTGCCAAGTGATTCCGGCATCCTTTAGTGCGGCCTGAGCCGCAGCGGATGCTTCTTTTATTGCATTTTGTGCCACAACTGAGGCTTTGTTAATTGCATCTTGTGCAGTGGACGAGGCCTGTGAAGAGGCCTGAGCCGCAGCGTCTTTAGCTTGGTTTGCAGCTTTCTGGGCGGCATTTTGTGCAGCGGACGCAGTGTTGCGCCAGTCATCCGCCGCCCCTGAGGATGCCGAAGAGCCGCCAGAGCTTCCAGGTTTTGCATAACTGCGCACTTTAAGTAACAGCATAACGAGGCCGGCGGGTGGAAACGCGAACATCAATATAAAAATGATGACCCACGACATCACATCCTCGGTTTTGTCTGTTTCATTAGTGTTTTTGTTGTTCTGACTCATCTTTCTACCCCATATATCCTGTCCGCAGAAGCATGTTTCCTGCGCCGAT
>WQRL01000083.1 GCA_009786775.1 Oscillospiraceae bacterium | reverse complement strand
TTCCGCCGGGATAGACGTGACTGACGAAGGCCGCGGTATTTTTCCCGCCGCACCCTTCGGCGAAGCGGCGGCCACCCCGCATCTTGCGCGGCTGATTTTGCGCATAAACATTGACAAAATGCCTAAATCAGTGTTAAAATTTGAAGGGGTTATTTTTTTAGAACCATTTAGGACAAATTTACTCCACTTTATTTCAAGAAGGGGGGATGACACGACACTTGCCGTAGTTAGAAAGTCATAAACTCAAATCGAAAGGGGGGCATCTTTTATGATGACAAAATTCAGACTCCGCAAGGCAGCGGCGCTGGTTTTAACAATTGCTATGATTATTTCAATGCTTGTTATTGCGCCGGTGGCTATTGCCGCAACACCGCTGGACGCTCCGGTTAACCTGGTTCTAAACAGGGGGCATATCGAGAGCTTGGCATTCGGAGGCCCGATGGGGCTTTCATGGGACGAAGTAGAGGGCAGGGAGACTTTCACTGTCTTTGCTTTTGCTAGCAGCACCGACACTGACCCAGAGGATGCATACGCCTATGCAGCAGGCGTGGACGCACTATACCTAGACATCAATGACGGTTCACTATTTTCCACAGAGCTAACCGATGGCCCATTCTGGTTCCGCGTGCAAGCTAACGCAGGCGAAGACGGCGGCAGCTCTGCCCTCAGCGCAGCAGCCGGCCCGTTCTGGTACGGCATCTATAGCAGCGACGAGATGGCTTACTACCCAGAAGAAAGCATCGCCATGTGGGAAGATGAAACGCTTCCTGTCATCGTTGTTGACACACGCAGGTTCATTGAGAGAAGAACCCAAGGCCATATACTGGGCGATGTCCATGTTGTTTGGGCAAACGCAATGGCTATAACAGAAGGCTACTCACATGCATCTTACCAAGATGGGATTTTTGCTGCGTGGGAAGATTTTATTGCAAATCAGCTTACAGATGATATGCGCGCTAGATTAGACCCGGCCATGGACTACCGCGACATCTGGTTTTTTGTATACTGAGGATCTGCAAGCAGGACTGTTCCTGCGGCCCGGTCGGTTTCGACCATGGGATTCACAAATGTATACAACATAGGCGGTTTTATGAGCAACCCCGGACTCTATGACGTATTTCCATCAGATATGAATGTAGCCACCGTTGCCCGCGCCATCGGAAAGGGCATCGTTCCTACAGGAATCCAAACTAACTACACAGCTCCAATCACACGCCTTGAGTTTGCGCAAATGGCTGTCTTGTTCATTGAGTACTTTAGCGGACAGAGCATTGATGCGTTCATGTTGGCAAACACCATAACTCCGCGCGCCGCAGGCTCATTTCGCGATACTAACGACCCTGCTGCCCTAGCCGCCCTGGCTCTCGGCATAACAAACGGCACAGGTTCTAGCCATTTTAGCCCCGATTTAGAGATAACCCGCGAGCAAGCTGCAACAATGCTCCAAAGGCTCTGGACTGTAACCGGGCTACCAATAGCAAATAATGTCCCCTCAGAGATTGACGATTTAGATGACGCTTCAGCCTGGGCGGTTGAGAGCATCAACTTCATCAGAGGTAATGCCATAATGGCTGACGCAGCCGAAGGAAGTTTTAACCCGCTTGGCAGCTTCACAAGAGAGCAAGCGGTTGTTACCTTTGATAGAATTTGGTAATACACGCCCTAGGCTAATTACCCCGCAAAACACCGAAGCAAGGGGCTGTTGCACGAAAATGCAGCAGCCCCCTATACAAAGGCTTTGAAAAGCTTCTAGTAAACCGGCTTCCTGGAAGCTGTATAGTTGATGACAACCTGTATGGGAATATGCAAAAATTGGCAATTATTTGCATAAAAACACTTGCATTTACTACAATTATGTGGTATATTGACTGAGCTTGCACGAAACTAATGTACGAGTGGGGACTTCCCACTCTTTTTCTTGCAAAATTCAAAAATGTTAAAATCCGAGGCAGAAAACCCGTTTGACGAGGTACTTATCATGAGTAAAATCATTGACGCAATCACAGCACTGGCTCTTCCCATAGTAGAACAAAACGGCTGCGAGCTCTGGGAAATTGAGTATGTTAAAGAACCCGCAGGCTGGGTACTGCGAGTGTATATAGACCGCGTGGACGGCGGCGTTATGATTGACCATTGTGAGGCCATCAGCCGCGAACTTGACCCCATACTTGATGAAAACGAGGATATAATCCCAGGCAGCTATACTTTTGAAGTGTCAAGCGCAGGGGCAGAGAGAAGGCTGAAAAGACCGTCGGACTTTGAGCGGTTCATGGGGCACTTAGTCGAAGTTAAGCTCTATAAAGCACAAGATGGCAGGAAGATATATTTGGGTAATCTCACAAGTTATTCCAAGGAAGATGGAATTGAGATTGATGTTTCCGGGCAAAAACTGATTTTCCCGCTTGCAGATGTGTCGAACATACGATTACGAATAAGTAATTAAGGAGTTACAGAAATGAACGCAGAATTTTTCTCGGCAATTGCCGATATTGAGAGAGAAAAGGGCATTCCTCAGACTTATATGCTCGAAAAAATCGAGCAAGCTCTTCTCGCTGCTTTGAAAAAGGACTACCCCACATGCTCAGAATGCGCACGCGTTGAGCTTGACCCTGTTGAAAAGACTGTCAATATGTTCATGCAAAGGGATGTTGTGGAGGAGCTGGATAGCCCCAACACCCAGTATACTCTCGAAGAAGCCCGTGAAATTAATCCAAACGCCGAAATCGGCGATATCATAAAAGAGCCAGTGGACACCAGCAGGTTCGGCCGTATTGCAGCTCAGGCTGCAAAACAGGTCATAATTCAGGGTATCCGCGAAGCTGAGCGCAATATTGTCTACGATGAGTTTACTTCCAAGGAGCATGAGGTGCTCACTGGTGTCGTAACCCGTGTAGACCCGCGCACTGGCGGTGTTTCAATCCAAATAGGCACCAGCAATGAGCATACCGAGGCCATGCTTTCATCCGGCGAGCGCATTCCCAACGAACCCCTTGCCGATGGTGACAGAATCAAGGTCTATGTAATTGAGGTAAGAAAGTCAACCCGCGGCCCGCAAATTCTGATTTCCCGCACACACCCAGGTTTGGTCAAGCGTCTGTTTGAGCTGGAAGTCCCTGAGATTTTTGAAGGGATAGTGGAAATCCGCAGCATTGCCCGCGAAGCCGGCAACCGTACCAAAATCGCTGTTTTCTCAAATGATCCCGAAGTTGAACCGATTGGCGCATGCGTCGGCCCTAAGGGTGCCCGCGTAAACACCATCGTCGGCGAACTTGGCGGCGAGAAAATCGACATAGTACGTTACAGCGATGACCCGACTGAATATATTGCCTCTGCGCTGGCTCCATCGGAAGTCATTTCCGTTACTATGCTCGAAGACGGCAAATCTTGCCGTGTAATCGTCCCAGACAGCCAGCTTTCACTGGCCATAGGCAAAGAGGGGCAGAACGTCCGCCTTGCCGCCCGCCTGACAGGCTTCAAAATTGACATAAAGCCGGAGAGTCAAGCGGATTAGCAGCATAATTAGCTGCACAATACGAGGGTGTACTAAATGCAAAAGAAAATCCCACTGCGGCAATGCCTAGGATGCCGCGAGATGAAGCCTAAAAAAGAGCTCATCAGGGCTGTCCGGTCTCCGGATGGCGAGGTGTCTCTCGACTTTGTGGGCAAGAAGCCTGGACGCGGCGCGTATGTATGCCCTGACGAAAACTGCCTCAAAAGGGCAATTAAGTCGAAATCCTTGTCAAGAACCTTTGGCGTAGAAATTCCGCAGGATATTTATAGTGAACTAACACAGCAAATGGAGGACTCGAATGGCTCAAGATCGTAACCTACAAATACTTGGACTTGCAAAAAAAGCCGGACTGCTTGCCATAGGGGAGGAGTCCGCAGGAGTTGCTGCGCGGAGCGGCCGGGCGGTGCTCATTATTTCTGCAAGTGACGCTTCTGAGCGGGCATTGCGCAACGCGAAGATAAATGCGGAGGCCGGATTTGCCCTTTGCGCTGAAGTGCCGTATACCAAGTTTGAGTTAGGTAATATGACGGGCCGGGGCTCACCGGGAACGGTAGCCTTCTTAGATACAGGGCTAGCAACGAGATTCCTAAAAGGACTTGCACAGACGCAGCCCGAGCCATTCAAGGAACTTTGGGAATATCTGGAAAGCCCACCACCGCAAGAAAGACACCGAGAAAAGCCCGCCCGGCAGGCGGATTCCACCCCAACAGGCAATACATCAGGCAATAGGAGGACAATGCAATGAGTACAATGTTCAAATACCGGGTTCACGAGGTCGCAAAGGATTTTAATCTCACAACAAAGAAGATAACGGAGATTTTGACCAAATATGCGACAACACCCAAAAACCATATGCAGGTCCTTACAGTGTCTGAGCTAGACATAATTTTTGAGTACCTGACTTCATCCAATCAAATCGAAAGTATTGAGGAAATATATGCCGTGCCCACCCCTCCTGTAGAATCCAAGAAACCCGCAGCCGTGGCCGCCGAAGCTGCAGCCGGGACAGCAGAAACGGCCAGCGCTCCAAAGACTGCCGAGGCACCTGCTGCGTCTTCCCCTACCGCTGCATCTGACAAAGTTGCGGCTCCTGCCAAAGCAGAAGCTCCCAGTGCTCCTGCGGCAGCAAGCACTACCGAAGCTCCCAAGCCTCAGGCTCAAAAGAAACCTGATAAACCTTTTATGCCGCACCGTGTCCCCGAGAAGAGAGTTATCGACACTTCCGGAGCGACTATTAACATAGACAAATATGATGAGCGCATAGATGCCCTTGTGCCTGAGCGCGCCGAGAACATGAAGCGCGGTAAGGAAAAAATTGTCAAAAAAGGCCAGAGGCAGCATCAGACCATGGCCTCAGGCGCAAAGCGCCGTCAGGAAGAGCGCGACAGAATGCACAAGCTACAGCTTGAGGTTGCCAAAAAAGTGCCCCTGACAGTCAAGATTCCCGATAACATCAGCGTCGGCGAGCTCGCTTCACGCATGAAGAAAACAGGTGCTGAGGTTGTCCGCCAGCTTGTCAAAATGGGCGTCATGGCTTCCCTTTCCGACATTATCGACCATGACACAGCGGCACTTGTCGCTATTGAACTCGGCTGTAAAGTAGAGGTCGAAGTGGTTGTGACAATTGAAGAGCGCTTAATTGACGACAGCGAGGACAGGGCTGAAGACCTTGCAACACGCGCTCCTGTCGTTGTAATCATGGGTCACGTTGACCACGGCAAGACTTCCCTTCTCGACAGAATCCGCAAGCAGAATGTCGCCGAGGGCGAAGCAGGCGGCATTACACAGCACATCGGTGCCTATCAGACCAAAATTCACGGCAATCCTATTACATTCCTTGATACCCCTGGCCATGAGGCTTTCACCGCCATGCGTGCCAGAGGTGCCAATGTAACGGATATAGCCATTTTAATAGTTGCAGCAGATGACGGCATCATGCCTCAGACTATTGAGTCCATAAACCATGCAAAGGCGGCAAACATCCCAATTATCGTGGCGATTAACAAGATGGATGTCACCGGCGCAAATCCAGAAAAAATCAAACAGCAGCTCACCGAGTATGAGCTTGTGCCCGAAGAGTGGGGCGGTGAAACAATAGTCTGCCCAATCTCCGCAAAGAGCGGCGAGGGTATCGACAACTTGCTGGAAATGATTATTCTCACCGCAGAAATGCAAGAACTGCGCGCCAACCCCACAAGGCTTGCGCGCGGCACCGTCATCGAAGCCCGTCTGGATAAGGGCCGTGGCCCTCTCATGACAGTGCTTATCCAAAACGGCACACTGAACTTGGGCGACACCATCATTGCAGGCTCCGCAGTCGGTAATGTCCGTGTCATGATGACTGATCAGGGCGAGAGAGTCAAATCCGCAGGCCCTTCACAGCCTGTTGAAATCTCAGGCATGTCCGAGGTACCTGAGGCCGGCGACTTATTTAACGTGGTCACAGACGAGCGCATGGCCAAGGAACTCGCGGCACAGCGCAAATCAGAGAAAAAAGGAGCCCTGTCATCAACCGTCAAAGTTTCCCTCGAAGACCTCTTCTCTAAAATCAAGCAGGGTGAACTCAAAGACCTTAACATCATCGTCAAGGCAGACGTTCAGGGCAGTGCCGAAGCTATTAAGGCTTCCCTTGAAAAGCTAACAAATGAAGAAGTCCGCGTGCGCGTAATCCATTCAGGTGTCGGCGCAATCAGCGAATCAGACATAATGCTTGCATCCACGAGCGGCGCGATTATTGTCGGCTTTAACGTCCGTCCTGACAATGCCGCCAGAGAAAGCGCAATGCGCAGCAACGTAGATATGCGCATGTACAGAGTTATTTACGAATGCATCAATGAGATAGAGCTGGCCATGAAGGGTATGCTTGCACCGAAATTCCACGAGGTCGTATATGGCCACGCCGAAGTCAGGGAGCTTTACAAATCTTCAGCCGTCGGCACAATTTGCGGCTGTTATGTCCAGAGCGGCAAAATCATCCGCAACAGCCAAGTCCGCTTAGTAAGGGATGGCATAGTAATCCACGAGGGTGCCCTAGCTTCCCTCCGCCGCTTCAAGGACGATGTCAAAGAAGTTGCAACCAACTACGAGTGCGGTATCTCCCTTGAGAAATATAACGACATCAAAACAGGCGATGTGATTGAGTGCTTCGCAATGGAGCAGATTCCGGTGTAGCCTGGATGTCCAAGGGGTGTCCTGGGAGTAACCTAGGGGTTCCTGTGGCGAAAATTCTGTGAAACTGGAGTGACGATTTATGGTTTCCAACAAACTACAACGTATAAATGAAGATATTCAAAGGGTTTTGTCTGAGCATTTGCGCAATATTAAAGACCCTCGTGTTAAGCAGGGTATGATTTCTGTCACAGCGGTGCATACCACCAGCGATTTGAGGCATGCCAAGGTTTATTTGAGCGTGTTTAACTTGCAGTCAGAGAAGGAGTTCATGAAGGGCCTCAAGTCGGCCTCGGGGTTCTTGCGCCATGAACTGGGGCAGTCCCTCAACCTGCGTTACACACCTGAACTACAGTTTGAGCTGGACAAGTCCATAGAACACGGTGCGAAAATCAGCACTATACTCAATGACCTTGATGTTCAAGACGACCAAGATGTTCAAGAGGAAGAATAAGTATGAATAACACCCTTACAGTAACCCAGACTGCGGCCTGGCTAAAAGCAAACAATAATTATCTAATTTTAACACACCGGCGCCCTGACGGTGACACCGTCGGCAGCGCCGGTGCGCTTGCACAG
>WQRL01000082.1 GCA_009786775.1 Oscillospiraceae bacterium | reverse complement strand
CCAAAGAAGTCAGCCTCTTCCTTGACAAAGCTGCCTCCGCCATGCCCTAACACAACGGGATAGACATCGGAGTCCACGAAGAACAGGGCATCCATCTCCCTCAATAGAGCCTCCATCAGTACAATGTTGCGGTTAAAGCCATAAGGCACCAAGCCGCGGGATGTGTCAATTGGGCACTCCGTCAAAGTTTTTACAGTATCCTCAGACATTCCGAGGCGCCGGAATTTATCAAGTATGTGGCCGGGCTTGTTTACATTCACCGCCACAAGAGGGATCCTCCCGTTAATTTTGCCCGCAACACGCTCGTCCAGCCTAAGGGTATAGGCGACAATGACACAGTCGAGTTTGTGTCCGTATTTTTCTGCGTTGTCAATGAAGTTTAATATCTCCGTTTCAGATTCCAGGCTTCTAATTATCATTCCTAATGCAATCTTCATTACTATACCCCCAATTTATGCACAAAAAAGCATTGTTTGCCCATTGTAACATAAAATGAACGAAAAGTGAACATTAAATTAACATTTTGTGAACAAAAGATTGAGAGGCGTCAAAACTCTGTGAAAATATGATAAAAAATGCCGCAAAGTTAGTGCTTGCCACCGGGTATCCGAACCAAGTCTGCACTCCCTTTGCGGCGGTTTGTTTACCGGGAGGGGGTGACCAGTTATGCGCGGTTTGTTTTTTGCAAAGCCACACTACCCCTCTTGCGTTTTTGGGCAAAAAATGCTAAAGTATGAACGGAGCTAAAGCGTAGGTTCAGATGTGGCTTAATATATTTTGAAGGGAAAGAATTAAGTGTCAGAAATTAAAGTTGTTATAGAAGGATCAGGCAAGCATTGCCATCTCACCCGCGAAACTCTTGACGTGTTGTTTGGAAAAGGTTTTGAGCTTGAAGTCAAAAAAATGCTGACCCAGCCGGGTCAGTTTGCGACACCTCATAAAGTTACGGTTGTCGGCCCTAAGAGGTCTGCCGACATTTCCATTATCGGCCCGTGCCGCAGTGCTGACCAAATTGAGCTTTCGCTCACGGATGCTACTGCGTTGGGATTCCAAGGCATCCCCATACGCGAGAGCGGCGATGTGGCAGGCAGCCCGGGCTGCAAGCTAATTGGCCCTGCCGGCGAAATTGAGATTAAAGAGGGCGTTATAGCCGCCAAGCGCCATGTGCATGTCACCCCTGAAGATGCTGAGAAGTTCGGCCTGTCAGACAAGCAGATTGTGCAAGTTAAAGTTGGCGGTGAGCGCGGCTTGATTTTCGATGAAGTTGTGGCGCGTGTACATCCTGAGTATGCTACATATATGCATGTAGATTACGATGAACTGAATTCAGCAGCAATTTCCGGCCCGAATCCTACAGGTATAATTTTGGTTTAATAGCAAATCCCAGCCCCAAAGGCCTTATGCACAAAAAAAGTGTCCGGCACTGCCGGACACTTTTCAAAGTCCATATTAATTTGCTGTACTTAGTTAGGCAAAATGTTGAGCACGATTGTGAGAACTACGAATAGACCCGCAACCCACTTTGTTGCAAGCGCCAGCCGCGCATCACGCGATTTCTGCTTGTTTTTGGCGAGGTAAGTGTCTGACTTAGCACCGCTGAGTGCGCTCAGGCCGGAATTTTTGCCGGATTGCAGAATTATTACGCACATTAGCGCAACGCAGGTAAGTAAATGAAGTACTACGAATGCAATTTTCATTTGAGTCAACCCTTTCGGAGTGTAATTACTGTAAAATTGTGCTCAAAGGCGAGCATCAATGCTCTCTTTATTTCACATGGAAAATCATTTTAGCATATGCTGCGGCTAATTGCAAGATATTTTTAAGGAATGGTAATAAAAATGTTTTTTGATACACACGCCCATTATGATGATAAGCGATTTAACGAAGACCGTGAACAGTTGATGACTTCGATGTACGAGGCGGGAATTACTCTGATTCTCAATTCCGGCAGCAGCTTAAGGTCATCTAAATTCGGCCTGGAGATGGCGGGGCGGTACCCCTTCGTCTATGCCTCTGCCGGTGTACACCCCCATGATTCCAAGTCGATGACGGATGATACAATACATGAACTTGAAGAGCTTATGGCGCACCCTAAGGCTGTGGCTGTGGGTGAGATCGGATTAGACTTCCATTATGATTTCTCGCCGAGGGATGTGCAGAAAAAGCGCTTTCGTGAGCAGATGGAGCTTGCCCGGAAGCTAAACAAGCCCGTTATAATCCATGAGCGGGAGTCACTTGCGGACACCTTGGAGATTGTGCGCGAGTACCGCGACTTATCAGGGGTATTTCACTGCTTTTCGGGTAGCTGGGAAACGGCTAAGATTTTGCTGGATTTGGGCTGGTACTTATCTTTTACAGGAGTAATTACTTTCAAAAATGCCCGCAAAGCTCTTGAGGTTATAGAAAAAATGCCTGCCGACAGGATTCTGATAGAAACCGATGCGCCTTACTTGACCCCCGAACCTAAGCGCGGGAGGCGCAACAGTTCACTTTATTTACCGTACATCTGTGAGAAGGTGGCAGAAGTGAGAGGGATTTCCCTTGAAGAAGCCGCCCAGATTACGATGGAAAACGGAAAGAGATTTTTTAGGATTAAATAGAAAACGCTCATAGCGAGGAGCGGAGCAAAGATTGTGAGGGACAATTATGAAACTAGTTTCTTGGAATGTTAATGGCTTGAGGGCCTGCTTGAAAAAGGGGTTCATGGAGCATTTTGCACGGATTGATGCGGATGTGTTCTGTTTGCAGGAAACCAAGATGGAACAAGGGCAGGCCGAACTTGATTTGAGCGGGTATCACGAATTTTGGAACAGCGCCGATAAGAAGGGTTATTCAGGAACGGCTATTTTTACCAGGACGGAGCCTATTAATGTGACCTATGGTATGGGTGTGGATGAGCACGACCGCGAGGGGCGTATTATAACGGCTGAATTTGAAGAGTTTTACTTGGTCTGCGTCTACGTGCCCAACTCTCAGAGGGAGCTTGCCCGCCTGGATTACAGGATGACTTGGGAGGATGCTTTCCGCAGCTATGTGGGGGAGCTGGACGAGGCTAAGCCTGTCCTCATATGCGGCGACCTGAATGTGGCGCACCAGGAAATTGACATAAAAAATGCCAAGTCCAACAGGCGCAACGCAGGGTTTACCGATGAGGAGCGCGCCAAAATGACGGACTTGCTGGACTCGGGTTTCACTGATTTCTTTAGGCATTACAATCCTGATGTGACGGATGCCTACACATGGTGGTCCTACATGGGCAGTGCCCGTGAGCGCAATGTAGGCTGGCGGATTGACTATTTCGTAGGCTCAGCGCGGCTGACAGAGCGGGTGAAAGACACTTTCATTCTACCCGAAGTCATGGGCAGCGACCATTGCCCTGTAGGGATTGTCATAGAGTAGGGGCAGGGTAGTGGGCAGGTGCGTGCCGCCCACTACCCTTAAATAGTCATTTTAGGGAATTTCTTATCACAGTACCCGCATCTATCAGCTCCAAGTTCTGATACTAGCTTGGGGAGATAGAAGTCAGACTGTGTGATGCAGGCGGGGTTGCTGCATTCTTTGGCGGTTTGTCCGGCGGACACCGGCGCAGGGGCAAGCCTGGGTTGATGCAAAAATTCTAGGAGCAGGGACATGCGGATGAACATGCCGTAGCGTGCCTGCTCGAAATATGCTGCGCGGGGGTCGGTGTCTACATCTGTTGTAATCTCACCATAGCGGGGCAGTGGGTGCATTACCAGCATGTCAGGTTTGGCTCCTTCGAGCATTTTTTTTGTCAAAATATAGACATCTTTCAGCCGGCGGTATTCCGCCGCATCGTGGAATCTCTCCCGCTGTACACGGGTCATGTAAAGGATGTCAAGTTCCGGGATGCGGTCGGCGAGGCTTTCGGATTCGTCGAACTGCTGACCCTGTGTGCCCATTTTTTCAAGGATGTATTCAGGCATGCGCAGTTCTTTTGGGGATATTAGGCAGAAGCTGATGCCCTCAAACATCCTCATCGCGTCAACCAGCGAATGAACCGTACGGCCGTGCTTTAGGTCGCCGCAAATCCCAATCCGCAGATGTTCTATTTTGCCGCGTTTTTGGGCAATTGTCGCCAAATCCGTGAGCGTCTGGGTGGGGTGGTGGTGCCCCCCGTCGCCGGCGTTAATTACCGGAACTTCCGAATATAGCGCCGCCGCTGTCGCCGCGCCCTCTTGAGGGCTTCTGATCACTATGGTGTCAGAATATGAGGCCGTCATCCTGATGGTGTCAGCTAGGGTTTCCCCCTTGGATGCAGATGTGCCCAGAGGGTCTGAGAAGCCGAACACGCCTGCCCCCAGGCGCTGCGCCGCCGCTTGAAATGAAAAATTAGTGCGGGTGCTCGGCTCGTAGAACATAGAGGCAAATAGCTTGCCCCTGCACGAGTCCGAGTATACTTCAGGGCGCGCGATTATATCGCAGCACTGGCTGTAGAGCTTGTCCCACCACTGCCTTGACATGTCAGATACGCTGACTAATTTTCGTGTCATATTGCCCCTCCGTTTT
Source organism: Oscillospiraceae bacterium (assembly GCA_009786775.1). Lineage (GTDB taxonomy): Bacteria > Bacillota > Clostridia > Oscillospirales > Oscillospiraceae > WRMH01. Next base: position 2,843 of record WQRL01000082.1, on the reverse strand, counting down.
TCATTGACCTACCCTCACATGGGATTTTGACCATACATTTACCGCAGCCGTAGCGCGGGAGATATTTTAGGCTGACATTGTGGATATACTTGCCGCAGGCATCGTGGTCTTTAGCCTTGCCTGATTCACCGAAAGCCTGTACGGGGCAGCGCTTTATACATGCCCCACAGCGGTTGCAGTACTCCAGCCAGTCCGTATAATCTTTAGGTGTGGGCTTAGCCTCCCAGTTTGTGACAATACTGATGAGCCTTCCTGCGGAGCCTGCTTTTGTGATGAAATTTGTTGAGATGCCGAAGGTGCCGAGCCCCGTGGCCGCTGCGACATGGCGCTCAGACCAGTTTGACGAGAAGTTTGGAAAGTCGCTCTGGATGGCATCGCCGGGGTCGTCAGCGCGAATTTTGAATCTGCTGTCCAGCGTTGGCACAACTGCGCTAAATCCATTGTCAACTAGGACGCTGCTGACATGTTTTGCGGCCTCCAAGAGAAATTTGTGGCCGTCAATTCTCGCATAAAACCACTCGTTGGCCGGCTTTAGCGGATCTAACTTGTTAGCCTCCACTGTAGTTTTTTCGATAGGGAAGTAAATAGAGATTACGGTCTTTGCCCCGGGCAGCCAGTCCTCGGGCATGAAGTGATGCGCTCCAACAACTTCAGGGCGCTTTATTAAATCAAACTCGGGGATGTCTGCGCGGGCAACCGAAAAAATTGGGTTTTGGAAAAACCGCATACCATTAAACTTTTCGGCATCGCCGAGTTCTAATTCATCCTCTGCTGCTATGTTAAGATAGTTCATCGGCGAACTTACGCACAAATCGTCTAAAATCAACTGTAACTTCTCGGTTGTCATAGAAATCAATCCTCCCCAGTGGCATATGGGCACCGCAATTACGGCTGGCTGGTGCGCCTACACATTATTGCAAATTTGCAAAATTTTGAATTTACAGGCCAGCATTGCTACGCCGAGTTAAATGATAACATAATATCAAATAAAAAGCCACGTTCTTGTGGTATTATTGGAGGTAGCTTGGAAGAATCCGACTGAAACCATCCGCCGGACACGGGCAAATGCTCTGTGAAAAAGCGGGGCGGCCTCCGTCAGTCACGTCTGCCCTAGAGGAAACTTGAAATCTAGTCAAAATTTGTGTTCCAGGACTGCGGCCACCCCACTTTCACACAGAGCACCTGCCCGTGTCCGGCTGGCCTGCAAAATGCAGCCATTCACATATATTAGACCGGCCTGTGAAATGCAGCACATTTTTGCCAGCAAGAAGATGTGTTGACAGCGGGAGTACGTTGGGTGTATAGTTAGTGTGTGATTCAAGGAGGTGGCTGTGATGCATGAATCAAGACTAAGTGTGCGTGTTGATGATGATGTCAAGAAGCGTGCGGAAAGCGTGTTCCGGGCGCTCGGGATGACAATGAGTGCTGGGATTAATCTTTATCTAAACCAGGTGGCACTGCAACAGGGCATTCCTTTTGCATTGACGCAAGTTCCTCAGAAAGCTGATAATGAAATTGAGCTGCAAAGGAAGCTGGAGCAAGTGAGAGCCCAAACGGTCGTTGAGGCAAAGCTAAAGGCAATGCATGGGCATGGAGCGCCTATTGCGCTATATGATGAACAGAAAAAAGAGCCTTTCATGCTGTATCCGGACGGCAGGCAGGTGTATTCCCTTGAATAGTGCTCCGAGAATCTTTGTGTTTGCCGGGCCAAATGGCTCAGGTAAGAGCACAATTACAGAAGCATACCCCATAGAAGGCATTTATGTAAACGCAGACGAAATAAAAAAAGTCCGGAAATGCACGGATTTAGAAGCTGCCGTTGAAGCAGAGCAGATTAGAGAAGATTGCTTGCAAAACGGCAGGAGTTTTACCTTTGAAACAGTTCTTTCCACCGAGAGGAATCTTGAATTTTTGTCACGTGCAAAGCAGGCTGGATTTCATATCACGGGTGTTTTCGTACTGACTTCCGACCCTGAGATTAATGTGTTTCGTGTGCGGAGCAGAGTTTTGGACGGCGGGCATGATGTTCCCTGCGATAAAATCCGCAGCCGCTATGAAAAGTCACTTAAAAATATATGCAAGCTGGCTAAGCTCAGCAATCAATTCCGAATTTATGATAACACAGCGGTTCCCGAGATTATATTATTTATGGCCGAGCAAAAATTTGAAATTTGCGAAAACAAATATTGGCCAAAAGCGCGTATTGAAGAGCTTATTTGTGAGTACACAATAAATTAACGAGGGGGAAGAGCACGTGAAAACACTGATACTCTACGCAACAAAGCATGGCGCGGCGAAAGAAATCGCTGAAAAAATATCCGGACGGATTCCGGAGTCGGAGGTCTGTGATTTGAAATCAGGCAATATTCCGGCACTTTCTGGGTTTGAGTGCGTGATTATTGGCAGCTCCATTTATGCTGGTTCAGTGCGCAAAGAGGCCAAGGAGTTTGCCGCGAAAAATGCAGGGGAACTGGCCTCAAAGCAGGTTGGCCTGTTTATTTCGGGCATGGCAAAGGGCGAAAATGAACAAGTCTTTGCCGCTAATTTCCCAACTGAGGTTCTGTCCGCCGCAAAAGCCAAAGCCAACCTAGGTGGCATTTACGACCCGGGCAGGGCGGGTTTTTTCGAAAAAATCATCATGAGAATCGTTACAAAACAGTCAGGATATATGAGCTCAGTGACAGATGAAGGGATAGCGGGTTTTGTGGAGCTCGTGGTTTAGGTGGTGTTGCGTACCCGTATTTAGGCTCTGCGGAAAAACCATCAACAGTATGAAAAAGCAGACAAATTCGTCAAAGTGAGTTATACTAAAAGCATCAGAAGCGGATAAAAAGAAATAGATA
>WQRL01000081.1 GCA_009786775.1 Oscillospiraceae bacterium | reverse complement strand
TTCTACACTGCCAACCATGCCGCCAATACTTTTTGTATTTTGTGCAGTTGCGCCTCTCCACTGCCTCATTTCATGCTGACCAATAAGCCTTACATTATCTATGGTAACAACTGCGCCACCTGCGGGTGCGCCATAATCAGTAGCACGTCCAATTACTATACCTATGCTTGATTGCACAGTACGCCAAGTACCTGTATTTACTCTGGTGTCATACCAGACACTTTGACTGTTTGCAGTAGTTGCGGTACCTCTATTAGTTGCATTATTTGTTGCCATGGGAAGGTTTGTTACACCAGGTGTAAATGCAATACCACTATTAAAGTTTACGTTACGGATTACCGCACCGTGGCCGGCCTCCTGGATAAAACCAATGGATCTATGAGTCGCATTCGTGCCGGCAGGACGGAATCTATAGCCTTGGATAGTGTGGCCGTTACCGTCAAAGACACCGGTGAAGGTGCCGGGGCGACCTTGAGCTACATTAGTGGTTAGTAAAAATGTATAACCTGCTGTGGCCGGCTGAAGTACAAAGTGGCCTGCATCGTTATAAAAAGCACCTGCTCTGTTAATAAATTGTACCAACTGTGCTGAATTTGCTATGGGAATTGGCGTACCCGCAGATCTAGCCGCATGTACCGCGATATCTTCATCGGACATGCGCAGTGGTGCTGGGGGTACTAATCCATCAAATGGCTCAAACTCAACATTCATGGAGTCAAACCACTCCATGTCTACACCGTGCCAGAAGTTACCATATTCATCAATATAATTACTAAAGTCAATAGGGCGCCATTGGCCGTCATAGAAATAGAAGGGGCAGTCACAATCCACTTCACATGGCTCGAAGTCTAGATAATCACAGAAGCATTCATCATAGTATTCGTGCTCGCAAGATTCTCTTTCTTCATCAGCGTCATAAACATCGCCGGGCTCATCGCAATAATCTTCTTCTATATGAGGATTAGCGAGATCAAAATTTTCCCACGCCTGGTTTATCGCTTCGTGGACGCTATCAATTTGCGCCTCGATTGAGATGAGCGTTTCTTGAAGAGCTTCACGGGAGGATGTCATATGCTCTAGCCTTGCTTGATAGCCTCTGGCTAATGAGCGCTCTCTGACAAGCTGGCTAACTGACTCTGTAACTTCGGCGGCTTCAGATAGTCCTGCCGATAGTTCGCCTGTCTCAGTTAGCTCGGTTGCCACAGCTAAACTAGCACCAAAAGCCACAGGAGAATTATTCGCTTCTCCTATGACTTCATTTTGGTTTCTTGCTGTGCGGCGCTGAGCTCTCTCATGCCTCGCCTCTGCATCACGGACTCGTCGCTCTCTTGCATTCGTTTCTTCACGCTGAGTTACAATCTCTGAGTCAAGCGTAAGCAGTTGCTCGTTTACTGCGTTCCACTGCTGGCGCAGTTCTTGCAGTTGCTCTTCCAGTGCGTCCAGACCTTCTGGGCCGAAGAAGAAGTCATTGAGTTCTTCGAGTTCGGCGCGGGTCAGGCCCTGACGCTCAAGTTCAGCTTCTACGGAGCTGCTCTCGTTTACGGAGCCGCCAGGTGCAATTCTGCCGATATCGGGCAGTTGCATATCCGATGCTTGCGCTCCCGGATCTGCAAGTGCTGTCATCGGCACGCTTACTAGTATCAGTAGCGCTAGAAAAACTGCACAGCTTCTTGATAGTAATTTCTTCATGTTGTATGTTTCCTCCAATGTGAGTTATGGGCTTTCGTTGTGGTTTCCTTTACTTGTGGGTTTGTGCTTGCTTGGGGTTGGGTGTTGCTTGTGGGTTTGTGCATTTTGTGTTTGGCAAATTTATTTTTTGTGTGTTGGTTGCTTGTTTAATTTAGCTGTGTGCTTACTTTGGTTTTCATTCTGTGTTTACTGAATTTATTTTTTGTGTGTTGATTGCTTATTTAGTTCTTTTGTATGCTTATTTAGTTTTACTTTATTTAGTTTTATTTTTATATGCGTTAAACATTTCGTTTACTATGGAGTGTTAAGCGGATTCCGCTTTTTCTGATGTCCCGCCGACTAGGATCCTGGCGTCTTCTACGTAGGCTATGTTGCCTAGGCGTTGGGAGAATCTTTCTAGCACTGCTCTCATGTCTTCCAGCACTTCGGCCGGGGGGCTGAGTTTGTCGCCGCTTGCTACGATTATTTCGCAACCGTATTGTTTTGCGATGTATTCTATGAATTCGTAGCCGAAGCGGGATAGTCTGTCTTTGTGTGCTATGAGCAGGGTGTCTATTTCGCCGTTTATTATGCCCTTTATTATGTTAACGAGTTCGGGGCGGGCCATGTCTAGGCCGTTGCCGTATTCGGTTATTGTCTCTGCTTTGATGCCTCGGCCGAGTGCGAAATATTCAACGGCCTCGACTTGTTTTCTTAGTTCGAGTTTCATGTCCGGGGCTGAAACCCGGCCGTAAATTATTTTGCGTTTCTGTATTGTTTCGGGTGTGCCCAGGATGTCGTAAACGTCTTGCTGGGTGTAACGGCGGTGGCCGCCGCTGGTGCGTTTCGGTTTTATTTCACCTTCCCGTTCCCAGCGCCTTACTGTGTCTGGTATTACTCCGAGGGTTTCAGCAAATTCAGTTATTGACATCTCTTTCGTGCTCATGATTGTTCTCTCCGGTTATTTATAAATTTGTTAGGGTTGGGTAGGGGGCGGGTGCCGAGTCGGGAGTGCTGGTGCGGGGATGGTGCGGGTGGAACGCGCAACTTTCATTGCCTAAAGAATTAAAGCGAATTTTCGCGCATACGCCAACAACCCATTGGGGGCATTCTATTTAGGGTAAGATACACTATTTATACTAATTTTGTCAATCTTTAACTTGCGTAATTTGAGCACAATTTCGTGATATTTGACTCTATTTGAGGTAAATTTATTCATTTCCACATTAATGGATTAAATCACTCAATTTTCTTCAAAACCCTGTGGTGCAACGGATTTTTGTGTCAAAGTTTTATATTTCGATTCAAATGTTAGGAAATCGCTATTTTCATTTTGGAAATTGAAAACATTTTATGAATTCGGATTGTCAACTATGAATTTGTGCGAATTTCGCTTTTTTTCTGACATTGTTTAGCTCTTCGGGGGCGCACAATTGACGGTGTGAGGCTTGCGGCTGGCTGGGTTGCTGCGATTTTTGCGGACATCAAAAAGCCGCCCCCACATATGGTTGCAGCGCATTGTGCGGCGTCCATATATAGGGGCGGGGTGGGTAAAATACGGGCTTGACTTAGTGCCGTATGAGTTTGACTTAGTGATGGGTATGCGGTATTATATATTTTGGCGTTGCCATGCGGTATGCGGTTAGCCAATATTCCTCCCGAGCGTTTATACGAGAGGGGGTGAGGCTCGTTGACAGTGTATGAGGCTTTGATTCTGATGTTTGCGTTTGCAGCATTTGTCCTGAAGCTAATAGATTACATCGACAAACGAAAATGACCGCCTAAGCCCAGTCGGTCATTTTCAATGATCATATACTAGGCTAACCGTCTATCGGCAACGCCCTTCTTGTGTCTATTGTACGCTCTATTTATCACTGTGTCAATAGGGTGTTTTTGGCTTTGAATCGTTACTTGGCACAGGCCAGCCGGGCATGGGCGGGTGCTCTGGGGGAAAGTGGGGCGGCCGCAGTCCTGGAACACAAGTTTTGCCTGTGGTTTCAAGTTTTCGCCAGGGTAGACGTGACTGACGAAGGCCGCTTCACTTTTTCGCAGAGCGTTTGCCCGTGTCCGGCGGATGGTTTTATCAAGGGGCTGTGGAGCTGCCTGCCCTGCTTTTAGCTTTCCATCAGGAATTCCAGAATGTTTTTGCTCCTGATGCCTTCTAGGTTGATGTTGATACCTGTGTCGGCTGTGATTACTAGTTTTTCATGGTGATCCGCTATGGACATGAGGGGGCGGAATTCGCGGGTGGTGGTGTCTTCGTTGAGGATGTATGTCACTTGGGCGTAAAGGCGTTCGTCACCGCGGTCGGCTACGAAGTCAACGCCCACTTTGCCTTGTTTGCCGACTTTGACTGTGTAGCCGCGGCGGCAGAGTTCTAGGTAAACTACGTTTTCGAGAAGGCCTGAAATGTCGTCGCCACGGTTGCCGAGCAGGGCGTGGCGTAGGCCGAGGTCTGTGAGGAAGTATTTTTCCTGTGTTTCCAGCAAGCGCCTGGCCTTGATGTCGTAGCGCGGGGCTTTGCGGATTAGGTATGAGTCTTCCAGCGCATTCAGGTAGGTGTAAACTGTTTCGGTGCTGAGCTTGCGCCCGCGGCTCCGGAGGTGGTCGGAAATTGTTTTGGCTGAGTAGAGGTTTCCGACGTTTTCGAGTATGTACTGGACGATGGCTTCAAGGAGGCTTACGTCCCTGATTTTGTTCGGTGCAACGACGTCCTGAAGCAGAACTGTATTGTAGATGTCGGAGAGGTATTGCACGGTTATATTTTCTTCCCATTTGATGTTGTGAATTCCAGGAAGTCCGCCGAGCCGGAGGAAGTGTGCAAAGTGTTCGAGCAAATTGAAGCTGGCCTCTTGTGTGTTGTTTGCGGCGAACTCAAGATACTCTTTGAAGTCAAGCGGATAGATGGGGATTTCGACGTATCTTCCTTTGAGCAGATTGTCGAGTTCGTTGGTCAGTGTGCGGGCGTTTGAACCGGTGATTGTCATGTCGCAATCGAGGTCAAGACGGAATGTATTTACGGCGTTTTCCCAGCCGTTTACTTCGGAGATTTCGTCGAGGAAAAGGTATATCTTTCCTTTGACAGTTTTGGTCGCGCGGGTGACTTCGTCGAAGAGTGCGACGTAATCTTTGAGGTGTTCGTAGCGCATTGATTCGAAGTTAATGTAGATTATGTTCTCGCGGTTTATGCCCCGGTTTATCAGTTCGTCAATGATTTGTTCAAGCAAAATGCTTTTTCCGCTACGCCTCATCCCAGTTAGGACCTTTATTACGGGTTCGTCCATAAAATTAAGGACATTTTCAATAATTCGTTCTCTTATAACCATATTTCAGCGCTCCTTTTTCGAGTGTTTTCTTTTATAATAGCACACTGTCGCTCATATTGCAAGCGTTTTCTTTTGTGCAGGAATTTAATTTTTCGATTTTGACGGTTCTGGAGAGCTCTGGATGCGTTTAAATGATGTCATGATCGTCGGAAGCAGCGCTTTTTGTTGGCCATTTTTAGGGGTTTCGAGGGTATTTCAGGCCTATTTCGGAGTCTTTTGGGCGTTTGTGCAGGTGATGCCCGATTTTTCAAAATATACTAAGATGATTTTTCGAGGGAATTTTAAGGCTCCATTTATATAAGAACGATGTGTGCTGACCATTTTTTCACCGGCCTTTAGCTTCCGAAATGTAGAACAAACGATTAATGACAACACCTATTTTTTCTGCTAAGCTATAGTTGAGCAGACAGTGGCGAGAGGTTGCTTCAACAAGAACTAAAGCGCCACTCCCAAATTAGGTGCGGCGCTTTCTCCTGACTTAAAATCAGACATTAGAGAAGCGACCGTCCTGTGCTGGGCTCGCCGCTTGACTGCTCTTAGTCTAGCATGTTGGCTGTTATTTTGTCAACTCTATTTCTATAACAGATCACTTGCGTCATTCTTGCAAACGCGCCGGTATATCCATACTCCCGGGAAGCAGTCTATGAATTTCGACTACTTCTTCCAATTTCTTTAACTTATAAAACACTAAATAATCCTCGACTACAATGAACCGATATGATAGCGCATATGGATATACTGGATACATCTCGGGCATCTCTCTTAGCTTTGCAAGAGACTTATCTAGTTTTGAAATAATTCGCGAGGCCTTGTTTGGGTATTCTTCAAGAAATTCCACAACAGATGCCAAATCACTATGGAAGGTCGATATATATTCAATCCTATATTTCATACCCAAACTTCTCTCTTAGGGGAGCAAAAATTTCATCATGTGTGTAGCGTTTGACTGCCGGGTCATTTGCAGCGGCTTCTGATTCTTCAAGTTTATCCTTAATCATCTGATGAAACTCGTACTCTGTACTGACTAGGGCAAACGGCACACGTTTTTCCCTCACAACGGCTTTCAGGCAAGCGTTGATTAGCCCCGTAACATTTATACCAATGTCATCAAGGATTACTTCCGCTTGCTTCTTTGTTTCTTCGTCCACCCTAACTGTAATTGTCTTCGTTGCCAATTTCATCACACCTTTCCTTTGCACACTATTATACATCAATTGCTTTACAAGTTCAACAACTGCTGAATAATTTTCTTAAAACGTATGTGTCAAGTTTGCAGAAGATTTGACAAAGGCGGCTTACTCCAAACCGAGTGAGCCGCCTTTTCCTACCCCTTTGTTAACTTGAGATACACCATCAATGCTGCGGCGTCGGCTGGGGAGACGCCGGAGATGCGGGTGGCTTGGCCTAGGCTGCGGGGGCGGATTTCTGTTAGTTTTTGGCGAGCTTCCAGCCGGAGGCCTTGGAGGGAGTTGTAGTCGATACCGTCAGGAATCAGGTGGTTCTCCATGCGGTTTAGCTCATCCATCTGGCGCTGCTGACGCTGTATATAGCCTTCATATTTTATGGATATCTCCGCTTGTTCGCGCACTACTTCGGGAAGCTGCGGTGCGCTTTTGTCTAAATGGGATATCTCTTTGTAGGTAAATTTGGGGCGGCGCAGGAGCGCGGCTAGACTGACTCCCGATTTGGCTTCGGGCATGTTGTGAGAGGTAAGGAGTTTGTTCAGCTCCTCAGAAGGGGAGAGGTACGTGTTTTCAAGCCGCTTGATTTCTTGTGCGGCTAGTTTGTATTTATCTTTTATGCGCTGATATCTCTCATCCGTAATGAGCCCCACTCGGTGGCCGAAGTGGGCGAGCCTGATGTCGGCGTTGTCCTGGCGGTGGATAAGCCTGTATTCTGTGCGCGAGGTCATCATGCGGTAAGGTTCGTCAGTTCCTTTTGTAACTAAGTCGTCTATGAGGGTGCCGATGTATCCGTCATTCCGGCGGATTATAAGCGGCTCTTCGCCTTTGAGCTTGAGCACTGCGTTAACTCCGGCAATATAGCCTTGAACGGCAGCTTCTTCATAGCCCGAGGTACCGCAGAACTGCCCTGCACCGTACAGGCCTGAGATTTTTTTTGTTTCCAGTGTGGGGTGGAGCTCCAGCGGGTCGAGGCAGTCATATTCAATGGCGTATGCGGGGCGCATTATTTCTACTTTTTCAAGCCCCGGAACCGAGCGGATCATTTTTATCTGAACGTCTTCGGGCATGGATGATGAGAAGCCTTGAAGGTAGATTTCTTCTGTGTCCAGGCCCATGGGCTCGACAAATATCTGATGGCGGTCTTTGTCTGCAAATCTAACTACTTTGTCCTCAAACGAGGGGCAGTAGCGGGCGCCGACGCCGTCTATTACCCCTGCATACATGGGGCTCCGGTGGAGGTTTTCCCTTATTATATTGTGGGTTTCTTCATTTGTATATGTCAGCCAGCAGACTATCTTATTCTCCAGAGGCTCAGTTGTTTCAAAGGAGAATGGCGGGGGAGGTTCGTC
>WQRL01000080.1 GCA_009786775.1 Oscillospiraceae bacterium | reverse complement strand
CCTCAGTATGGGGACTGAGCTTGTCGCAGCCAGCTACGACGATTTCACAGCCGTAATTATTTGCAATGCACTCTATAAGCTCGTATCCGAACCGTGCGAGCCTGTCTTTGTGCGCCACTATAAGAGTGTCTATCTCGCCATTTATTATGTCAGTCACCAACTGAACGAACTCAGGGCGTGACATGTTAATGCCATCGCCGTACTCCGTGATTGTTTCTGCCTCAATATCGCGTCCAAGAGCGTAGTATTCCATGGCTTCAATCTGTCTGTGAAGCTCGTCCTGCATAGACTCGTTTGAAACCCGGCAATATATTACCTTACGCTTTTCCTTAGGCAAAGTCTGTATTCCAAGTGTGTCGTCAATGTCCTTTTGGGTGTAGCGGCGGTGCCCGCCGCGTGTCCGCTCGGGCTTAATTTTACCCATCCTCTCCCAGCGTCTTACAGTATCGGGTATTACACCTAAATGTGCAGCAAATTCGGTAATTGACATCTTTTTCATCAGCATCTCTCTTTTCACGGATTTTTTTTAAGGATATTGAGAAAGTATTCGCACATGTTAACCCAAAATCAAACGCAGTGATTCCGAGCTGACATTTATAATAGTATTTTTATACATGTGGAATACTATACTATTCTGCTCAAGGTTGTCAATAGATTTTCGCTTAATATAGAGAGCATAATGGACAAGTTATGCCATCTATTGCTTTTTTGATGGAAAAATTAGGACTGTTTTGATACAATTATGTCCGAAAAACTCTTGGAAATGTCGGAAATTACTAAGGTTTTATACAAGTTGCACATATATGGAATCATAAATGTGAACAAAGTTTTAATTTTTGTCAATTGCACACAAAGAGAGCAAAATTTTGTAGGAATATCACAGAAATGACTGGTCAATAATTGTATTAATTTTGAAAATATTCGATATAAACCTTATAAACCTTTGAAATCAAAACTTCTCAGAAATAAGTTCCAAGGTGAGTTTTGACCGGAATTTCAACCAAACTTCAACAAAAGTTAATATTTAGTTGAAGTTTAGTTGAACTTAGTGTTGTACTATATCAGCGGTGTATTCGGTGGATAGCGTCCGGTGCGCACTAAATACCTCGTAAGGGGCTGGTCATTGACATGATTCGAATATTAGTCGTTGAGGACGATCCTAACCTCAGAAGGCTCATGGTGGACGTACTGCGTGACGAGCGTTACATCCCTGTGGAAGCACAGGATGCCCAGCAGGCGCTAGATGTGCTGGAGGAGAGCCGCATAGACCTCATGATTACAGATATCATGATGGCAGGCATGGATGGCTTTACTCTTACCCAGCAGCTCCGCGATGCCGGCTTTGATTTTCCGATACTGATGGTCACGGCCAAAGAAACCGCGAAAGACAAGCATAGAGGCTTTATAGTGGGCACGGATGACTACATGGTCAAGCCCGTAGATGAGGAAGAACTCGTACTGCGGGTGAAAGCTCTTCTGCGGCGCGCAAAGATAGCAAGTGACCGCAAGATATCAATAGGAGGGGTCACCCTCAACTATGACAGCCTCACTGTAAGCCGCGCCTCAGAGAGAGTCACTCTGCCGCAAAAGGAATTTATGCTGTTGCACAAGCTCCTGAGTTACCCTGATATAATTTTTACCCGGATGCAGCTTCTTGAAGAAGTGTGGGGTGCCGATACGGAATCCACAGACCACACTGTAAGCGTCCACATCGGCAGGCTCAGGGAGCGTTTTGGCAACTGGCCGGAGTTTAAGATTGAAACCGTGCGTGGGATTGGATATAAGGCGGTGAGGCATGATGAAGGGTAAACTCCCCAGGAAGCTATTGTTCTTTAAGGAGAAGATTTCCCTGCTGGCGATACTGGTGGTTATGGTTTTCGCCATACTGCTTGTCAGCAGCCTGCTTGCAGGATTCGTTTCATACTTGCTCATCACATACGATATCATGCCATTTCTTCAATTTGAAGAATCTGTCGAAGTGGCCACGCTGTACATGATAATTGTCAGCCTGCTTATCGGCACTATACTTGCCAGGTTTTTCGGAGGCAGGTTTTTGCGGCAAATAAAGGAACTTGCAGATGCAACGAAAGCGGTAGCCGCAGGAAACTTCGATGTCCGCATCAAGGGAGGCGGGACAAAGGAGATAGATTTGATAAGGAGCAGCTTTAACAGTATGGTAAAAGAACTTGCAGATATAGAAACTCTGCGCATGGATTTTGTAAATAATGTATCTCACGAGTTCAAAACACCCGTAGCATCCATAAGAGGGTTTGCCCGCCGGCTCAAAAAAAACTCCCTGACGGCGCAGCAGCGCAACGAATACCTGGATATAATAATTTCCGAAAGCGAACGCCTAACGCGCCTGTCCAGCAATGTCTTACTCCTTTCAAGGCTTGAAAACACAGAGAAAATAATTGAAAGGGTGCAGTTTAGGCTTGATGAGCAGCTCCGCAGGACAATCTTGCTCATGGAGCCGCAGCTTCTAAAGAAGTCCCTGGAAGTGGACATTGAACTAAGTTCGGTAAGTATAGTGGCAAATGAAGAAATGCTCAGCGACCTTTGGATAAACCTTCTTAGCAATGCCATTAAGTTCAGCTTTGAAGCCTCAACAATAAGGCTTAGGCTCACCTCAACTCAAACCGACGCCATTGTGTCACTTTCTGACGAGGGGATTGGAATGGATGAAAAAATGCAAAAGCACATTTTTGACAAGTTTTACCAAGGCGACAAATCCAGGGCCACAGAAGGCAACGGCCTGGGCCTTACCCTTGTAAAGAGGATTCTTGAACTGGAAAACGGCAGGATAGAAGTGGACAGTACCCTTGGCAAGGGAACAACATTTAAGGTGTTGCTTCCAATGATTAAGCAGTAATTATCTACCACAGATATTTTAGGAGGATATGAGGAAATGAAAGTACGTTACACAATCAACACAGATAGCAGGCTTCTGCGGGTTATTGCACTTGTAGTAGTTGGAGCGATTGTGCTTTCGATAGCGGCCTGCGTTGCGATAAACAGCTTAGCCAGTGACGCTGCCGATACAGCCAACGCTGCACAGCAGGACGTGACGGCCGGGTATATCGGTGCCGAGGAAGCTCCGGCTGAGGACATAGCGCCTACAGTGCCTGATACTGTAGCCGAGAGGGTAATAGCCGTCAACACCTCGCCTGTACAGCTTGATGATATCCGCACGGTGCTGTCCTTTACAGGCCAGATAAGGGCATCCTCACAGGTTACTATAATGAGCAGGCTTCAAGGCATTGTTGATGAGGTATTTGTAAATGTAGGCGACTTCGTCTACGAGGGTGACGTACTGTTTACAATGGACGAATCTGACGTGTGGGCAAACATACGCGCACTTGATGCACAGCTAGGTGCAGCAGATGCAGCGGTGAGTGCCGCGCAGACCGGCGTTTCATTAGCCGGCGGCAGCCAAGTTCAAGGCCAGATACTGCAAGCCCGTGGAGCCATCACTCAGGCTGAGGCTGGTGTAGTGCAAGCTGAGTCAGGCGTACTTCAAGCCGAGGCAGGCATACTTCAAGCTGAGGCCAATGTGGAGCAAGCTGAAATGGGAATTGAGCAAAGAGCCCTAGCCGTCCGCCAAGCTGAGATGGCACACGCCGACGCGGTGGCAAACCTTGAGAGCATGGCCATTTTGCTGGAGTTCGGCGACATTTCTCAAATCCAGTATGATCAAGCTGCCTCAGGGGCAAACAATGCCGCAATTGGGCTTGAGCAGGCTAGATCTGCTTACGAAATGGCTCATGTTTCGCTTGCACAGGCCCAAAACGGCGTAGAGCAAGCCAGAAACGGGTTAGATCAAGCAAGGGCAGGTGTGAGCATGGCCCGGAATAGTGTATCCCAAGCCCAGCAGAACTATAGATTAGTTACTCAAAACGTAGCGGGCGAAAACAGAAGGCGTGCCGAGGACGGACTGGCACAGGCCGAAGCTCAAAGAGCCGCCCAGGAAGTAAACCTTGCAGCAGCCCGCGACAGGCTTGACGATGCTGTAATAACCTCCCCAATCACAGGAGTAATAAGCTCACGCAGCGTAGAGCCGCGCACCATGCTGCTCTCCAACGCCCCGCCTATAACCATCGTAAGCATTGATGAAGTAATAGTGCATGTAAATGTAACAGAAACAATAGTAAACAGAATAGCAAACGGCCAGCGCATAAGGGTGAACATCCCCGCTGCCTCCGACGAGCCATTTGAAGGCGAAGTAATTACAGTAAGCCCCACCGCAGACCCCATGACACAGACATTCAGCGTTGAAGTTTCCCTTGACAACTCACACAGGCTGCTAAGACCCGGCATGTTCGCAGAGGCCTTCTTTGTAAGGTTTGAATCCAACAACACAATGGTAGTGCCGCGTGGTGCCGTTCTAATGGATGGCGGGCAGACAGTTGTTTTCGTAGTGGAATACGATGAGCAGGGTGTAAGACGTGCCGTAAGGCGTGAAGTGACCGTAGGAATCGACAGCGGGCCTGAGATTGAAATAGTAAGTGGTATTGCTCAGGGCGAGAACCTTATAGTTACAGGGCAGAGTTTTGTACGTGACGGAAGCCCGGTTGTCGTAGGAGAAGATGGGGGTGCGGCAAATTGAGCCTACCCGAAATATCCATAAGACGCCCTGTTACTACGGTAATGATCACTCTTATCGTAATAATATTGGGGCTTATAGCGCTTACAAACCTAAGGCAGGAACTTATGCCGGAGATAAACTTCGGCATAGCAGTAGTTTTTACAACATATGACGGTGCAGGCCCTGAAGAGGTGGAGAACCTAATTACGCGGCCGCTCGAAACTGCGCTGAGCACCGTGAGCAATCTACAGACCATGACCACCACATCTTCAAGTGGGCAGTCTATGATAGTTTTGGAGTTTGCCGAAGGCACAGACATGGACTTCGCCGCGCTCCGGATGCGTGAGAATATAGACATGTTCTCAATGCTTCTCCCCGACGGAGTTAACCCCATCATCATGCAAATCGACCCGAACCTTCTAAGCGGCTTTACTATGGGCATCACCGGGCCTTACGACATGGTTACGCTTCGCAGCATAGTTGACGACAATGTGGTTATGCGCCTTGAGCAGCTTCCGGGCGTAGGCTCTGTAGGAGTCAGCGGCGGCATGGCGCGCCTTATAACCATTGAGCTTCTTCCCGACAGGCTGATAAGCTATGGGATTAACCCACAGCAAATTGCCGGTATTCTGGCAGCGGAGAACATAAACAGGCCCGGCGGCATGCTGCTACAGGGCGATGTGGAACTTCAAGTCCGTACAACAGGCGAATTTCAAACTGTTGACGAAATAGCAAACCTTCCCCTCACAACCCCCCGCGGGGCACAGATACGCCTATCTGATGTGGCGGTCGTTACAGACGGCTTTAGGGAAGTTACCTCATACTCAATTATAAATGGATACCACGGCATAACTATAACTGTTACAAAGCAGTCAATAGCAAACACTGTTGAGGTATCAGACCTTATAAATGCAGAGCTGATTAACCTGGGCAGGGATTTCCCAGATTTGACATTTACAGTAATCGAAGACGGCGCTGAGTTTATCAGAGCCTCAATAAACAACGTCTGGATGACCGTAATCCAGGCCACATTGCTTGCCATCGTTATACTGATGCTGTTTTTAGGAAACTTCCGCTCACCTTTAATAATCGGAGTTTCGATCCCCGTTGCACTTATAGCAAGCATGGCACTTATGTACTTCACAAACCTTACCCTTAACATGATAACCCTCAACGCACTTGTAGTTAGTGTCGGTCTTTTGATTGACAACGCCATTGTTGTGCTGGAGAGTATCGCCAGGTACATCGACATGGGCATGGATCCCAAAGAAGCCTCACGCAAAGGCGCAAGGGAAGTCAGCATGGCGATTACAGTATCTACCCTCACCACCATCGCAGTTTTCATACCGGTGCTCTTTGTTGGGGGCATAGCAGGGGAGATGTTCGGCCAGCTGGGGCTGATTATATCATTTACTCTCCTGTCCTCACTCCTGGTATCCCAGACATTTGTGCCCATGGCCTGCTCAAAGTTTCTTAGAAAGCGCGACCCGGACAAGAAGGTGAGCGTTTTACGCCGTGCCTGGCTGAGATGGGACAGGGGATATACAGGCTTTAGAGGCTCATACCAAAAAGTCCTTAAATGGGCTCTGGGCCACAAACTGGCTGTAGCAGTAATCTTTACAGTATTCCTGTTTCTATCAGGCTCTGTAATCCTATTTATGGGCATGGAATTTATGGCTGAGATGGATCAGGGGCAAGTGAGCATAACTGTAAACACCCCTCAAGGCGGCTTGCTGGACGAAATCTCCCAGGCTACCTCGGATGTACTGGAACGTATTGACGGCATGCCTGAGGTTGCGGAGATATTGGTAACCGTGGGAAGCGGCGGAGGTTCAAGCTCCTCGATTATCCTGACCCTTGTAGACAGGCAGGAGCGGCCGCCCATTTATGAAGTCATGGAGGACATGCGAAGCCGCATTGGACTTCTGCCCGGTGTTGAATATACAGTAAACGCTACAGGTGACTTGGTAGGCGGAGGCGGAAACTCCATTACATTTAACCTCTTTGGAGATAATCCCGAGCTGCTGGCGGATACAGGTGGGCAAATAGTGGATTTGATATCCACACTCCCCAACATCCGCAACGCCTCAAGTTCCCATCAGATTGGCGCCCCCACTGCCCGCGTCAGTGTTGACAGGGACAGGGCCAGCCACCACGGCCTGCAAGCTGCCGGGGTAGCAACCACTGTAAATATGGCGATCAGCGGCATGACAGTAACAAGGTTTAGGGTTGAAGGAGGCGAGGTTGACGTTCTGATGCGCTTCCAGCAGGAAAGGCTAAACTATGTAGCTGACCTGCACAACCTAATGCTTATGACGCCTATGGGGCTATCAGTCCCGCTGTCTGAAGTTGCAGATATCTACGAAGAAGAAGGCCCCGTTTCAATAATGAAGATAAACCAGCGCAGGTACATCACCATAAGCGCAGAGTTTGTAGACACCGACCTAAACTCGATTTCCAACGAAATAAGCGCACTGATCGGCGATTTTGGCCTCCCGCCCGGAATGACATATGAATTTGGCGGAATGTTTGAGATGATGATGGAGTCATTTATTGACTTGGCGATAGCGCTGCTTCTGGGATTTGTGCTGCTGTACATGGTAATGGCCTCGCAGTTTGAGTCTATAGCATACCCCGCGACAATACTCTTCTCAATACCCATTGCGTGGACGGCAGGACTGTTTGGGATATTCATAATGGGGGACAACATAAGTATTGTTTCGTTTATCGGCCTCATACTCCTGATGGGTATAGTAATAAATAACGGCATCATGCTAGTTGACTTCATCAACAGAAAGCGCAGGGAGGGCATGAACACCGTTGACGCGATTTTGTTTGCAGGGCCTGTCCGCCTACGCCCGATTCTTATGACGACGCTTACAACAGTTATAGGCCTCCTGCCGATGCTGTTTGCAGGTGCAGAGGGCGCAGAGATGCAAAGGCC
>WQRL01000079.1 GCA_009786775.1 Oscillospiraceae bacterium | reverse complement strand
CGGATTGGTTGACGGGTTTCATACCTTCGATGGGGCAACTCTCGCGCCTCCTCCGCCACCGCAACCTCCCCCACAGCCTCCGCGGGACTCCCACACCTTTGCTGATGTGCCGGCAAATGCCTGGTTTGCGCCTGCCGTAGACTTTGTGTTCCGCAATAATCTCTTTACAGGGACTAGCGATACTACATTCTCCCCCAACACTCCGATGACCCGCGGGATGTTCGTCACAGTTTTGCACCGGCTTTACGGCTTGCCTGAAGTGACAGGGGCTGCGGTGTTTTCGGATGTGAGAGACCCTTCGGCATTCTTCTTTGATGCAGTCGCCTGGGCAAATGCCGGCGGAATCGTCACAGGCTTTACAGATGGCACGTTTAGGCCTAATGACTCTGTAACAAGAGAGCAGATGGCCGCCATCATGCACCGCTTTGCATACCACACAGACCGCAGCATGGCAATATTCGATACAGCGCTTGACAATTTCCCCGACCGCAGTGATATATCTTCGTTCGCCATTGAGCCCTTGCAGTGGGCCGTATCATGGCAGATTATTCAAGGCGGAACCGGGGGCAGGCTCCTTCCACGCAATACAGCAACAAGAGCCGAGGTTGCGCAGATTATTTTGAATTATAACAACAATGTAATACTGGGAGTGCAGAGCTGACGCTTATAGCTTCACAAATAAACCCAAAAACAAAAATACGCGGGCGAACATGGTTCATCCGCGTATTTTGTTGCGCTGGTGTACCCAGTAACCCCTTACAGCCCCCTGCGCTTAAACTGCGCCTGAACTGCGTCTGCTGAGCCTTCGGCTAAAAGGCCAGGACTATGCCCTTGTTGTCCGCATAAAGCGAGATGGCCCCGCGCATGGGCACGATGAGAATTTCTTTGAAATCAAAATGTCTCTTGAATGTTTCTGAGAGCTGGGTCGCCAGAGGCAGGTTGTTGTTGTGGCAAATTACCATGCTCTCCCCTGTTGTTGTTTTCTCGCTGCCTTTTACAAACGAAACCATTTTATCCAGCATTTGCGGTATGCCCCGGGGCTTGGCGTGCAGGGCAATCGCCCCTTCGCCGTCGGAACCCATTATCAGCTTTACATTCATTAGCTGTACAATCTTGCCTTTAACCTTGCCTAGCCTGCCGTTTTTGATTAGGTTCTCGTAACGCTCAAGCACGAAATATGTTTTCATACTACCTATGAAATTTTCGATTGAACTGATGATTTGATCGGAAGAAAGCCCCTGAGCCAGCAGTTCCCGCAGCTTAATTGCCACCAGGACTTCACCGGCCGATGCGCTTTTGGAGTCTATTATGTGGGTGTCGGTGACTCCGTTTTCGCTTGCAAATGACTGTCCAATCCGTGCGTTTTCAAATGTCGCTGAAAGCTGGCTGGAGATAGTCACGACAAACGAGCTTACCGCTGATTCAATCGCCTCCATAAATGCGTTCGGCGGTGGCGCGGAAGTGCTCACGCGCTCTTTGCAGGCTGTCATTTCTTCCATGAACTTAGACAGGTCTAGGTTCTCATCATCAATATATTCTTTTTCCCCCAACATCATCGACATTGGCACAACGGCCGAAATACCCAGCCGCTCTGCGAGTTCCGGGGTCATATCACAACAGCTGTCCACGATAATTTTTTGCTTCATTTTATTCAGCTCGTTTCTATTAAATTTGCATACGCCGCTACCTTTAGGCTGACCCCCGTGAAGCACCACACGGCTGTATGCCACACATTGTAACATACTTTAGTGCGGTAAATTGTGAACTTTTTACTTTTGCATGACGAAATGTATCGCATAATGACGGTTTCAGTGGTACAATACCCCAAGTGTCCTTGCCGGCAGCAGCGGACAAAAACTAATGAGCGTCAATACTTCCGTGCTGCTGAGCAGATTTAACAATAAAAAGAACCGGAGGAAAGCATGAAAACGAACCGCTTTGGAATTGACATTAATGCGCCTTTTATACTGGGAATGGGTGCCCTGTCACTAATTATTTTGGTTATAGGAATGGCTACCCCCTTGAACATGGTAAACCTGTTTGGCGCCTATCGGACGGCATTTAGCGACCCCATGCAGTACGTGCGCCTGTTTACGCACATTCTGGTTCACGCCAATCTCTCCCATTTTGCGGGCAATTTCATGATGATACTCGCCATCGGGCCGATGGTTGAGGAGAAATATGGCTTTAGAGCCTTGCTGCTGATAACTGTAATTACCGCCTTTGTAACCGGGCTTATAAATGTGGTGTTCTGGCCTGGAAGGGCTGTTGTAGGCGCCAGCGGGATTGTGTTCATGCTTATATTGCTGGCATCTTTTACAAATATCCGCCAAGGCAGGCTTCCGATAACTGTGCCCCTCGTCGCGATTCTCTACATAGGTAACGAAATTCTGCAAGGCCTGTTCACCGAAGACAACATTTCCCAGCTTTCACATATAATAGGCGGCATCTGCGGTGCTGTATTTGGGCTTGTCTTTCATTTCAAAAAATAGTTACATAGTTTTATCGTGCCATAATGGCATAGCAGCATAACTTTCGTATTTTATTTATAAACTATCATAATACAATGCCAATTTTCTAATTGACATTGACTTCTGGCGTGATAAAATTTGCATGATTAAATTGTAGGAGTGTTTTGCCGATGAGTGAAACCAAGCGCGTACTCCACAAGGAGTATAAAATATTCTTGTTAATATGTATCCTGTTCGCGGCGATGGCATTTATTTTTGACAGGCCTGCGGACATTTTTCAGGGACTTGGGCGGATCTTCACCCACCGCGGCCTGCTGATCACCGACTTTATGTATGTGGGCGGGCTGGGTGCTTCCATAATTAATTCAGTCATAGCTTGCGTTTACGGAGTGGCTGTTTTATATTTTATGCGTGCCAAACCCAATGGGGCTGCGCTCATGTGCCTTTGGATGACCGCAGGCTGGACATTCTGGGGCGCTACTGTGCTCAGCATACTCCCTTTGACGGTCGGTGTCTGGCTATATTCCAAGTATAAAAAGACCAAGTTTTCCGACTATGTTGTAGCGGCGCTGCTCTGTCACGCCATTGCGCCGATTGTGAGTTTGTTTTATTTCTCCAACCCGATTTTCCTCAATTTTGGGATTGTGCTGCCCACGGCTGTAAGCATTGCCATGGGGGCAGGGCTGGGGCTTTTTGTCGGCTTTTTCCTGCCGGTAATCTTGGGAGCCATGGTGCGTGTTCACGACGGCTTTACGCTCTACAACATGGGTGTCGCAGGCGGCATGATCGCCATGCTCTTAGCTGCCGTTTTCGCCGGGTTTGGCATATATGTGCCTACAGAGCTCCTGTGGTATACGGACAGGCAGCTTGAAATAGCAATTTTTCTGTTTGTGGTGTCCGGTGCCCTTATTCTTACGGGGCTGATTTTGGGCAGGATAAACAAAACTCCGCATTGGGAGAACATAAAGAATTTGGTCAAGCACAGCGGCCATGCACCAAATGATTTCTATTCGCTTTTCGGTGAAACAGCTTATATAAACATGGGGCTTTTGGGCATTATAGGAACTGTCTGGTGCCTTATATTCGGCTTTGACCTCAATGCGGGAACATTCGCATGTATCTTCTCAATGATTGCCTTCGGCAGCCTGGGCAAGCATATATGGAATGTAATCCCGATTCTCCTGGGAGCTACCTTGTGCGCATCGCTAAACTCTGTTGGATTTACCGAGCCTTCCAACGCCTTGGCAATACTCTTTGCTACCTGCCTCGCTCCGATTGCAGGCAAGTACGGCTTCGGCTGGGGTATAGTCACGGGTTTTCTCCATGTGCTGATAGTCACCCATGTAGGCCCTGTCACAAACGGCCTAAACCTGTACAACAACGGCTTTGCCTCAGGTTTTGTGGCACTTATTCTCGTGCCTGTAATAGTGGGGCTTAAAAGGAAAACGGCGAAGGAATAGTTTTACCCCAGTGCCTTGTCGAGTTCCTCATGCGCAGTCCGGATAAGCTCCTTAACTTTGGGTAGCTGGTCCACCGAGAATTCATCGCCCTTTAGAAGCTGGCTGTAAAACAGCGTTTCCGCAGAGCGCAGTTCGAACAGGGCTTGGATGTGGTCAATCTCAGTACCTTCGCCAAACAGGTGGGCGCGGCCCATTCTGTAGGCTATGCTTGCAGCGAGAAAGCCTACATAGTCGGAGTCCGCAGCCAAGGGTACTGACTGCGCCATTGTGTACCAATAAAATGCGGCATCCACGTCATTTTCTACGTGATGGCCGTAGTAGTACATGTCGCCGAGTTTGTACATTGAGTTTGCGTTTCCTTGAATGGCTGCGTAGGAGAAGCATTCAAAAGCCTTTTTGTAATCCACATCCCCTGCCCTGCCGTAGTAATAGCAGTAACCTAGGTTATTTAAGGCCCAGCTATCCGTGAGTTCTGATAGCTCGGCCGCTTTTTCGTAGTAGAATCTGGCTTTGGAGTAGTCTTGTTCCAGTTCAAAGAAGCCTGTGTAGTAAAGTGAGCCCAGTGACAGCATTGCCCAGGAGTCGTCATTTTCGACAAGCATGTTCAGGTATCTCAGTATAAGTCCTGCTTCTTCTTCGGAAATTGAATCAGTGCCGTCGGACAGAAATTCTCCGACAATCTGCTTCATAGAAGCTACGTCGCCGGCTTCGGCAAAGTGGTGGACAATCTCATATAAATACTTTTCCATATTGTGCCTCCCGATTGTAAATCAAAGTCTTAGGGAATCCCTCTGTTTTGCGCAAGATAACAGTATACTATATAGTATAGCTACAATGGTATAATGGTGCAATAGTAATTTGATGCAAGGGCAAAAATGACGGGGCCTGCGCTCAATATACGGCATCTACGAAAGACTTATGAAACCATCCGCCTATCCGCCGGACACGGGCAGGTGCTCCGGGAAAAAGCGGGGCGGCCTGCGTCAGTCACGTCTACATTGGCGGAGGCTTGGAATTATGGTCAAAATTTGTGTTCCAGGACTTCGGCCGCCCCACTTTCTCCCGGAGCACCTGCCCGTGTCCGGCTGGTCTGTGGGATGACAAAGATTGCGGTAGGGGATAGACTGAAGTGGGCGGATAATGAGCGGAATTTGCCAAAGTCCTGCACAGCAACTAGTGCAGCATGGTTAATTAAAATCATTTCCCTGCTATCAAAATGACCAAGAGGGACATTCTTTTTTGTACAGGACTGACAAATTTTTGGTGCGGGGCAATCATTTTGTTGACATTACCGTGCTGAGAGTATATTCTTTACATAGCTTGAATGCAAGCATTTTAGTGTGCAAGCATTTAAGAACGCAAGCGTTATTTCGGAAGGTGGTTTGCATGTGAACGGACTTCAACAGCATCTTATCGGTATGAGCGGAGTTGATATATACGCAAAGCTCAAAGATGATATACTAACTTTGAAGCTCAAGCCCGGTCAGATGATTAGTGAAAATGAAGTGGCGAACATATATAATGTTTCAAGAACTCCTGTCAAAAATGCGTTTTTGCGCCTAAAGGGCGAAAAATACATTGAGATTATCCCGCAAAAGGGCAGTTATGTAACCCTCCTGGACATGAAATCAATTAAAGATATCATCTATATGAGGTCTGTTTTGGAAACGGATGCCCTCAATTCAATTTTAGATATGGGCATAGCTTCAACTGTTTTGGCGGGGCTTAGTGAGATATTAAACCGCCAGCGGGCTCTCATAAAATCAGGGATGCTGACTTCCACTAGCTTTTATGAGGTGGATAACGAGTTTCACCACAGGCTTTTTACTTACACAGGGCGTGAGCGTCTCTGGGATGTAATTCAAGACTGTCAGGTCTATTACGCCCGCTTTAGGCTGCTTGATACAATGACCACCAGTAGGTACGAGGACTTAATTGTTGAGCATGAGCGCATTGCAAGCGCACTTGAAGAGCAAGACAGGGAGGCTCTCAAGATCAGCGTGTTTGACCACTTGCACGGCAATATAAGAGTCCTGTCACAGAAGATAGAAAGTGAGTTCCGGGAATATTTTGTCCAGCCACCCTATTAATCCGGGGCTTGCTCTGATGTTAAAATCGTAGAAAGGGAGATTCATTATAATGAAAATTGGTGTACGCGCACATGACTTTGGTTGCCTGGAGCCTGCGGCTCTGGCGAAGGCCCTTAAAGATTCCGGCTTTGGTGCCGCACAGCTCGCACTGACGAAGGCGATTGCAGGTGTGGAAACAATCTATGATCCGGACGCTGCGCTCCTGGAGAACATCCGTAAGGAGTTTGAGCAAAACAATGTGGAAATTTCTGTTTTAGGCTGCTATATGGAGATTGGATATCTGGACAAGGATGAAAGACTTCAGGAAGTAGATAAGTTTAAGAAGGGCATCGAACATGCCAAAGTTCTGGGAGCAAAGTGCATAGGAACAGAAACAACGAGGTTTCCTATGTCAGGCATGGAGCACATGCGTGAGCAGGCCTACTTAGGAGTGAAGGACAGCGTGTTGCGCATGGCGGAACATGCGGAGCGGTTTGGTGTGGACATAGCCCTTGAACCCGTAGCCGACCACACCCTCAACACTGCGCAGCTTACTAAGCGCTTGCAGGAGGAAGTCGGTTCAAAGAGGATTAAAATAATTTTCGACCCCGTCAACCAGATTAGGACAAAGGCTAACATGCAGCGGCAAGAAGAAATATACGCAAACTTCTTTGAGATTTTAGGAAATGACATAGTCGCGCTGCATGTCAAAGATATTGTGCTGTCCGAAAGTGAAGAGGAAGTTTGGCGCAACATAGGCTGCGGCGATGTAAATAACGCATTTGTTTTCGACTGGATGCGCAAAAATAAGCCTGACATTTCGGCTCTAAGAGAGCATGTTATGTTAGATAGTTACAACACTGACGTCGAGGCAATTCGGCGATTAATAGGAGGGAATGTATAAATGGATATCAGATACTCAGCAGGAATAAAAGATTTTAAGAGGTACACAACAGATGAAACCAGAGATGAGTTTCTCATAACAGGCCTGTACAAGGCCGATGAAGTCGTGGCGGTCTACAGCCACATCGACCGCATGGTAACTTTGGGCTGCATGCCGGTAAACGAAGTTGTTTCAGTTGACAAGGGCATGGATGTATGGGCTAACTTCGGAACGAAGTTTTTCCTAGAGCGCAGGGAGCTTGGCATGTTCAACATAGGCGGCCCTGGCACAGTTACCGCCGATGGCACGAAGTTTAACCTAAATTACAAGGATTGCCTCTACATAACAAGAGGCACGGAAAAAATTACTTTTCAGAGCGTAGACCCGAAGAATCCCGCGAAGTTCTACATGGTCAGCGCCCCCGCCCACAAGGCTTTTGAAACTAAATTTATAAGCATTGAAGATGCGGCCAAGAATCCCGTCGGTGCTGTAGAAACTGCCAACAAGAGAGTAATCAACCAGTTTATACACCCCGATGTTGTGCAGACAGCTCAGCTAATGATGGGGCTGACCTGCCTTGACCCCGGCAGCGTTTGGAATACAATGCCATCACACACCCACGAGCGCCGCATGGAAATCTACACTTATTTTGAAATTCCGGAAAACAACGTGGTATTTCACCTGATGGGCTCACCGG
>WQRL01000078.1 GCA_009786775.1 Oscillospiraceae bacterium | reverse complement strand
AGGGGTGAATCGGCATCAATATACTTCGAGCTGCTGCCGGAAAATGTCACAGACAAGACCGTAAGCTTTTCATCTGACAACGTAAATATAGCTGAAGTTAGTGAATATGGCGTAGTTTCTGGCATTGAGCCGGGCACTGCTGTAATCAGCGTTTTCGCAGGAGAGATTGAGCGAAGGGCCGCCGTAACAGTAATAGAGAATGTGACGGCAATAGAGGTAAGCACCGACAGACGCAGTTATTTAGCCGGGGATGAAGGGCAACTATTAATTTCAATAACCCCGCAAGGAGCTACCCGCGCAGACCTGACAGTGGCAGTCAGCGGCACTGAGATAACCCTCGGGGGAGATGACACGTTCAAAGCTGTTTCGCATGGGGAGGTCACTGTGACAGTCACTGCGGCAAATGGGGTTGAAGGGGTACATACATTCTTTGTAGTCGATCTGGAAATACTGGCGGAGGAAGTTTTTCAGCTTACAAATCTTGAGAGAGAAGCGGGAGGCCTGCACCCGTTTGAAGCGAGTGAGCCGCTGAGCATCACTGCCTTGGTAAGAGCAGGGGAAATAATAGAGGAGTTCTCCCACTCACGGCCCGGTGGCAGAGACTTCTTTACGGCCTTTACGGAAAATGATGTTGAATTTACCGTTGCGGGAGAAAACTTGGCCGCAGGGCACAGGACGCCTGAGGAAGTGCTGCGCGGCTGGATGGATTCTCCCGGCCACCGTGCAAACATAGTTAATCCTTCGTTTTATTACCTAGGTGTCGGTGTAGCAATAGACGAGGACGGCAGGCTTTACTGGACGCAGGCTTTTACAGGCTAAACATCTATGTGCCGCCCGTAAGCCTTTTGGACTGAGATGCGAAAGGAATGATTATAATATGAGATTTGATGGGATAATTATAGGCTTTGCAACTTTTTTGATAATCGGAGCGCTGCACCCGGTAGTAATAAAAGGAGAATACTACTTCGGCACAAAAATTTGGCCTATTTTCTTAATTGTCGGCCTAGGGTGCCTAGCGGTAGCTCTGTTTGCAGGAAACTACATCCTGTCCACCATAATGGGCGTGCTGGGCTTCTCTTTGCTATGGAGCATACACGAGCTTTTTCATCAGAAAAAGCGTGTAGAAAAAGGCTGGTTTCCGGCAAATCACAAAAAGAAAGGGAGTGGGGACACTGAATAGAATTTTCATTGGAATGCTGCTTGTGTTTCTGAATTTCACTCTGGACATTGGGGCTTCAAGAATTGGCTTGATTCCTGATTTTCTAGGGTATATATTTATGCTCAGAGGGCTTGCGGAAATCACGGATTTAAGCACTCGTTTTTCAAAAGTCGTGCCCGCTGCAAAAGTTATGGTAGCCTATTCGAGTGTTATCTGGGTGCTTGAATTTTTAGGGGTGTTGACAAATGTTGAATTGGTGGGTGGCATTGGAGCCGGGGCGGCACTGCTATCAAATCCTCTACTTATAATCGCAGGGCTTATTTCAACAGTACTGTCGCTTTACATATCATACAATATCATAATGGGGATAATGGACATAGAGCGCGACAGGGGGCAAGACCTTGCAACAGCGAAGCTCTATTCCACATGGAAAGCAATGTTAGTACTGATCTTGGCAACTAATTTGCTAATAATAATTCCCATGCTGGCAATTGTGGCTGTAATAGCAAGTTTCGTCGTCGCTATAGTCTACTTGGTGGCTTTTAACAGAACTAAGAACTTGTTTTACATGCAATAACCCACACCCATTACACATCAGAAACAACAGGAGCGGAGCATGCTAAATTCACTTTTTTCAAAATTTGAAAATATAGTCGTATTTGATATTGAAACAACCGGGCTTAATGCCCAAACGGACGAGATAATAGAGCTTGGGGCGATTCATGTTGTGCCAAAGGACGGGGGCTACGAAGTCAAGCAAACCCTCGCAGCGCTCGTGACTCTTTCCGAAGGCAGGAGCTTAAACGCTAGAATAACAGAGCTTACAGGAATAACTCAAGAGCAGCTTCAAAAGGAAGGCAGGCCCAAGGCCGAAGTGAGCCGGGATTTTGCAGAGCTGTTAAAATCCCCCGGGACGCTTCTGGTTGCCTACAACGCCCAGTTCGACTTAAATTTCATATTTCATTTCCTAAACAAGCACAAGAGCGCTGCCGTCCTAAAAAATGTCAAACTCCTGGATGCAATGGCGGTATATAAAGACCGCCGCGATTTTCCTCACAAGCTGAGCGATGCGGTGACTGCATATGGTTTTATAAACGAAAATGCCCACCGCGCCGTGGACGATGCTCAAGCTACCCTTGATGTCCTCGCAGCGATGGGGCGTGAAAAAGATGACTTGGACAAATACATAAACTTATTCGGCTACAATCCCAAGTATGGAGTTTCAGGGACGAAGATATCCTCGGTTACATACAAGCCGCAAGGCTACGACAGGAGTGCGCCGCTCTATGAAGTGTGAGGCCGTGAGGTGCAAGCTATAAGCTGTGTGTGATATAATGATTTGACATGTCCACAAGTTCCTTGTTGCGGTATTCCAAATCAGGCCGTGGCGTAAATTCTAGTTTTTCCCAAAAGGTGCTGCCCTGTGTGTTAGTTTTGAGCACGGTGAGCAGCACTTTGGTTATTCCCTCATTTTTAAGTGCGGTCATAGCGGCATCAACAAGCGCGGAGCCGATGCCCTGCCTTTGAGCGCAGCTTTGCACTGCCAAGTGATGAATCATCCCCCTGCGCCCGTCATGACCGCTCAAAATGACCCCGGCAACGCCGCCGTCAATTTCAGCCACAAAGCAAGAGTTAGGGTTGCGGGTTAGATATTTCCCGATTCCCTCTATAGAATCGTCTAATGTGTTAAGCCCCATCCCGGGAGTGCCCGCCCAAATTGCATAAACGCTCTCATAGTCGCGGATTGTCATAATTCTAATATTCATTTTAGCAAGTACCTCGCTTAAATTTACTCATTGTTGCTGAGCTTTACTCATTGTTTTCCAAAAAGTCTGAAATCGCTTCCATGAAGCGCTCACCGTACCGCTCCGCCTTGACTTGTCCGACGCCTGACACTTCCAAAAATTCATCAAACGAAACAGGCTTCTTTTTGGCCATGTCAGCCAGTGTGCTGTCAGAAAATACTATATAGGCGGGAAGCCGCTGTTCCCTGGCGAAATCTGCCCTGACTTCTCGCAGCGCCTCAAACAGTTGGCGGTCAACAGGCAGCGTTTCCAAGCGTTCTGTCCCTTTGCCCTTAGATGTGGCCTTAGTTTTGGGAAGCTGCTCCTTTTCCTTAGGCAGCTTCATGAGCACCTTCGCTCCGTCGTGCAACACCTCAGCACTGCGCCCGCCGAGCCTTATGGTAGGGAACTCATCATCGGTCTTGACAATATATCCGTTTACAAGGAGATGGTTAATAATCGTCCTCAACTGGTGTGCGGATTCCGTGCAAATGCCGTAAGTGGGCAGCTTGTCAAGCTCAAACCTCAGCAGTTTCTCGTTTTTCATGCCCCGCAGAGTGTCAATTACCATGTTCAGGCCGTACCTCTCCCTCATGCGCACTATGCAGGAGAGGATTTTTTGCGCCGTGACGGTGACGTCCGCCGTTTCATAGTGGGTTTTGCAGTTGCCGCAACTTTCACAGCTTGTCAGAGGGTTTTCGCCAAAATATTTTAAGATATAACTGCGTAAGCAGTCGTTAGTAGTGCAGTAAAAAGTCATATCGCGCAGCTTGTTGCGGGCTCGCTCCATAAGCCCTAGGCGCAACGCCTCGTCCATCTCCTCATCCGCCTCGCGCCCATTTTCGATGAGCCACTGATTAGTCCGCACGTCCTGCCCGCTATAGAGCAAAATGCAATCGGCAGGCTCCCCGTCACGCCCGGCCCGGCCCGCCTCTTGGTAGTAGCTCTCAATATCTTTGGGCATGTTATAATGCACGACAAATGCCACATTTGACTTGTCAATGCCCATGCCGAAAGCGTTCGTCGCCACCATAATCTGCACACGGTCATACAGAAAATCATCCTGATTGCTGTGTCTCTCACGGTCGGAAAGGCCCGCATGATAGCGTGAAGCCTTATAGCCGCTATTGTTTAGTCCCTCGCACACCTCTTCCACATTAGCCCTCGTGGAACAGTAAACTATTCCACTGCGCTCTTTTCTAGACTGTAAAAAGTTAAGCAGAGCGCCGTACTTTTCTTTTGGGTGCTTTACCTCAAAGAACAAATTCGGACGCTCAAAGCCTGTCACCAGGACGGTTGGCGTTTTTAGGTCAAGAAGGGTTATTATATCTTCGCGGACCTCCTTTGTGGCGGTTGCAGTGAATGCGGACACAACAGGGCGGCGCGGCAATTGCGATATAAACTCCGGGATTTGGGCATAGCTGGGACGGAAATCATGCCCCCAGTGCGAAATGCAGTGAGCTTCATCGACTGTGAGCATGGATATATTGGCGCTGAGGGCAAAATCCAGAAACCATCCGGACAAAAGCCTTTCAGGAGCCACATAAATTAGCTTGTACATCCCCTGCTTTGCGTTGTCTAGTGCCTTTCGTATCTGTGCATCAGTAAGCGATGAGTTAATAAAAGCCGCCGGCACCCCCGTCTGAACCAGCGCACTTACCTGGTCTTTCATAAGTGAAATCAGCGGAGATATAATTAGAGAAATACCCTCCACAATAAGAGCCGGGACCTGAAAACAAATAGACTTTCCGGCCCCTGTGGGCATTATGCCCAAAACATCCTTTCCTGCAAGGCAATCATCAATTAGCATCTCCTGCCCTCCGCGAAAGGAGCTATATCCGAAATATTCTTGTAAAACGAAATGAGGTGTCATTTAAGCTCTCCAAAAGCAAGCAAATTACTTTCGCACGAAATGCCAGCACGAAATACCGCAGCTGACAATTTCTTTATGCTAAGGTTAATATCATAGCACTATTTAGGGTCTGCTGTAAAACCTAGCGACAATAAGATATTATGAAAAAATCGCTAAAAAAAGACGAAAATAACTTTCGATAAAAAAGTCGCAAAGAAGCCCTAATAATGTGCGCAACATTCATGCACAGCACGTTCATAGCAACCTCGATGTCACCAGTTACCTCAAGCCGTGCATATATCAAGTCCAGTCCATATCTGCGCTTGTTTATTCCGATTCGGCCCTCGACCATGTTACGTTGGCAGCTGTCATGATATGCCTGTTCCTTATCCGGCTCAATCTCCGATGCTTTCGGCCTGCCCAGCCTCGGCCCTGAAAGACGTATGCCACGCTCTTTGCAAAAGTTGATGTTTTCTCGGCTTCGGTATGCCTTGTCTGCAAGTATCGCTTCAGGATACACTCCGTGTCTTTTCCTGTATTCTTCAGCACTCGCTTTAAGTGTGCTGCCCTCCGCAAAGTTGTTCCAGCTCTGATTCTCTATGAATGTAAACCCATCTACAACCGAAAAAGATATCTTCTGTCCAAACTCAACTGCGGCTCTCGCTTTCCCCCGTACTATTGGGCGTATATGAGGCTGTCTTACACTCACTATCCGGTTAGGGATTTGTGCGCCGGGGTTGTCGTAGTGATATCTTTGTTGACGTGATATTTCTCTAATCGTTTCAAGTTTTGCCCAATTATGAAGACCAAAGGTTTCCGCGCCTATCGTTGTGAGTATATTCTCAAGTGACGATACGTTCTTCTCTACACATTCCAGTTGTTCGCGTACCGCTTGGCGTACCTGCTTCTTGCGGGGCTTGCGTTGCTTGGCTATCTTCAAATATCCCTTGCGGGCCTTCTTGCGGCTGTATGAGGTCTTATGTCCTTTCCGTGAGGTCTTTTCCCATAATCCATCTATTATCTTCTCCGTACCCTCTCTACATTCGTTCAGAAGAGACAAGTCGGTTGGGTACCGTATATCCGCAGGTGCTGCTGTCGCATCAAGTATCAACTTGCCGCTGTTGCTGCCGACTCCACCGCTAGGTGGCTCATCGTCAGGCGGGGCTTCCTTTTCAGGGCGGCTTCGGCGATACAGCTCTTCGTTTATTTTTTTCATGTCCTCCTTGGTGAACCGGGCTGCCATGCGGCTGAGCATGGATGAATCAAACAGAGGTTGAGGATTGAACTCTGTCAATCCCAGAAAGTATTGCATATAAACATTTTCTGCTATGTGCTGCATCGTGCGCTCTTGGGGGAATCCCTCATTTTCTTTTATGTACAACGCTCCAAATGCTATGCGGGCTGGTATCGGAGGACGGCCATCCGTGTTAGAATCTTTGAATGTCTTTGCATAGATATCTTCTATCATATCCCAAGGCATCAATTCTGCCATCTTTACCCAACGGTTGCACGCATCCAATTTTCCGCCAAAGGGTACTATGAAATCCTCTATTGTCATTTGTGAACGATTGCCTCTCTGATACATATCTATTTGACCCCATATCTATTTCTTTTTATCCGCTTCTGATGCTTTTAGTATACCTCACTTTGACGAATTTGTCTGCTTTTTCATACTGTTGATGGTTTTTCCGCAGAGCCTAATTATACTGTTTCGGCTTTGTTTTTGTCAAGGCATCTGCTTTCTTAGCAATATCGAACAAAAAAGCGTCCATATATTTGACAAATCACGTCTAAAAATGATAGTTTGGGCGCAGTAAAATAACAGACTTAATTATAATTGGAGGAAAATCCCGTGCTTAGTATCAAAGACAATTTTTTGGAAACTATGAAAAAAGATGGCAAGCCCGACAGACTTGTTAACATGTGGGAACCGTTTGAGCTAATCCCTGACCCGGTACTAATATATCTGACAGGGCACCGTGCAAGAGGCACGGATTCCCGTGACCGCTGGGGAACTCTTATCACATGGCCGGAAGACCAGCTCTCCGCTATGCCGCATGTCACCGAAGATGAGAAGGTTTTGCCTGACATCACCGAGTGGCGCAAATATATAAAGGTTCCTGATTTGGCAGCAAACTGCTCCGAAGGCTGGGATGTTGCCAACAAAATGCAAGACGAGGTCCGCGCAAAGGGCAAGCTCTCCATGACAATTGCGCCAACCGGCGTGTTTGAACAACTGCACTTCCTCATGGGCTTTGAGGATATGCTTATGAATTTCCTCCTTGAGCCTGATGATATGCTTGAGCTATGCGAAACTATCGGCAATTACCGCGCCGAATACATGAAGCTCATTGTTGAAAATCTTAAACCCGACGTGGTTCTCTCGCACGACGACTGGGGCAGCAAGCAAAACCTATTCGTCAGCCCTGAAATTTGGCGCGAATTCATAAAGCCTCAATATGTCAAAATTTACAAGATTCTCAAAGATGCCGGCGTGCTAATAATGCACCACTCAGACTCAATTTGCGAGCCGATAATCGAGGATATGATCGACATCGGCATAGATATCTGGCAGGGAGCAATTCCCGAAAACGACTTGCTCCGCCTCCAAAAAGAAATCGGCGGGCGCATGGTTATGATGGGCGGACTGGACATGTCTATAATCGATCTGCCCGACGCAAAAGCCGAGCAAGTTACCGCAGAAACTTTGCGTGCCTGTGAAACATATACCCCCGGCGGCAATTTCATAGTTTCCTTCACATATGGCGGCCCGGGCGATGTAATTTTCAAGCACATTGAGCCATTTATGACAGAAACAATAGATAAG
>WQRL01000077.1 GCA_009786775.1 Oscillospiraceae bacterium | reverse complement strand
TTTTCACTGCCCGGCCCCTGCGAAACTCTAAAAAAAGGAATGCTTGAATCGGTAGTCCTATCCGCGGCAATAAACCGCGACGCCAAAATCGGCGAAAAAAAGTTTTATGAAGCCGACACTATTGTCTATGCCACAGGCCACTCCCCGCTCCGGGAGGAGGCCGAGGCTTTGAGAACCTCGGCCAGCCAGTTTTATGCAATCGGAGACTGTGTGGAGCCCAGAAATATATACGCGGCAAACTCAAGGGCATTTATTACCGCAAAAGACATCGGGAGAATCTAGCGTTACACAATCTTCTTGTCTACCCCGATTCTTATCGCATCAGGAAGGTTTGTAACACATAGCTTGTCATAGATTATATTTATCACCATTTTTACTGTATTAAGGGAGATGTTCTGACTTACAGCTATTTCTGTGCGGGAGAGGCCGTGGGAGAGGTCACTTAGAACTTTGGTTTCCCGCTGGGTGAGCGTTATCTGCTTGGTTATGTTGTTTTCTATGTTGTACTGTGTAACCATGTGCGATTGCCGCTTTGCATAGGCGGAGGCTTTGCGGTTAATTTCTTCCAGACGGGGCCTTGGTATGGCGCAGTCCTCATCTCTGAGGGCGGCGGCGGTCAGAGTGCGCATGTCTTTGGAGTATTGTGTAAACAAAGCCACCAGGTTGTTAGGCTCAGCCAGTTCAAAGGCTTCTTCCAAGGCCCGCATTGCTTCACCCCGCCGTTTTAGCTTGTAATAAATCAGGGCCGCCAGAAGTTTTAGCTCAATCTTTCCAAAAAGGATATTTTTCTTGGTCTGCGTTTCGATAAATGCCAAAAGTGCGTTGTACTGTTGCTTCTGGTAGTGGTACTGTGCCTTGATCCTGTTAGCATAATTTTCGATAAATGCCGGGTGGGCATATGGCGAGAAATCGTCTTTAAGCCAGGCGGGAATTTTGTCGGCCTGACCTAGCGTTAGATAGTAAAAGCCTGTTGCTATATCGTAAATTGTGTATCTGGCACCGTGATCGCTGTCGTTTAGCATAAGTTCCATCGCTTTTAGCTTTTCGGTTGCCGCTGATAGGTCACCCCTACAAAAGGCTATGCGCATCAGGTATGCCAGAGCTCTGTTTTGTGTGCTGTACTGCTCACATTTCTGGGCTTTGTCCACAGCCTGCTTGAGATGCTGCTCCGCTTCGTTTAGCTGTCCTCTGTAAAAATAAAGTTCACCCCACGCCAAGTCGTCAAAACCTACAAAGAAGCCTTTTCCGAAAATTGATGTGGATGGGATTGAGAGGGTGAGGGCCTGTATGTAGTCCTCCTGCGCCCCTAGCTTCTGCGTACCGACCAGCGATGCCCACGTACTTATGGGCACTATGTTGTAGGTGCCGGATGCCTCAAAGGGATTTTTGCTGTAGTATTCCGCCATCTTGAGGTGGTGGCCGGCGAAGTCATACTTGTCAGTTGATGTACACAGCAGCATCGACAAAAATGCAAGCTCTCCGTAGAGAATCGCCAGCGCACGGTTTCTTTCAGGTGATTCGGGCTGGGCTTCATAGGCTTCGGCGTACATCTTTGCGAGGTTCATTGTGTCCTCATTTATTTTGCCATTGTTAATTCTGCATTTTATGTGAACTCCCGGGAAAAGCGGATTTTGCACCATGGCTTCCGAGGGAGCATTTTCAAATATTTCAAGGGCTATTTGCGCCATGTCAGGGGGCATCTGGGCATTAAATGCAGCAACTTTCCCCACGACGGAGGCATAGTCCCCGGCCTTCTCATAGTAAGAAAAGGCATCCACATGATAGCCGTTGCTGTCGCACCACTTGCCTGCAGTTTTTAGAGCTGCGCTGCGCCGCTCCTCAGGGAGCAGGTGCTGATTTTGGCGCAGATAGTCCAAAAACAGATGGTGTATTGTGTATGTGTCCAGATGCAGATCATAGCGGATGTAGGCATTGAGGGTTTCCATTTCCTTTACCAGTTCACAGCTTCCTGCAAGCTCCCTTATGAGGCTGGCCGCCAAATGGTCAATAAGTGAGATTTGCAGCAGAAAATCCCTGAGTTTTTCGGAAATCGTACCTGCCAGTTCTGCTTCAATGAGCCTGTAAATATTAGCTTTCATCGCTTCCAGCGCACAGCGTTCATACTTGGTTTCCTTCGTTAAGGAGCGTCCGATTAAGTTGACGGCAAAAGCCCAGCCTTGAGTGTCTTCATAAATATTTCTAAGCCCCTGCCTTGTGACGCTCAGGTTCATCTGACCATAATACTCGGCAATCTCCCCCTCGCTGAAGCGCAGTTCTTCCTCACTAATTGTAAAAATGCGTTCCTGCATTATCATCCCTATCATGTTGATCTGCGGCATCATGCGGGTGATTACTAGCAAGGTAACATTTGACGGCACAAGGCTCACAGCTCTCTCAAAAAAACGTAAGACCGCAGGGTTTGTCAGCAAATGGAAATCATCAAACACCCTGACATGCTTCCCCGGCTGCACCGCTATCTCGTGCATTATGGCGCAGTATTTCATAAACGCCTCTTCCGTGTCGGGAAACCCAATTTCAGAAAGCCTGGCTCCTATTCCGGGCCATGAAATTGACACCATGCCTGTGTAGCTCTCCCAAAACCTAGTAGGGATGTTGTCGCGCTCCGAGATTTGCAGCCATGTCGTCACCGCTCTGTTTTCTTGAAAAAAGTCATGGACGGCCCGTGTCTTGCCGTAACCTGCGCCGGCACACACTACAACCAGAGGGTAATTCATCGCTGTGCTTAAAAGCCCGCACAACCTCGGGCGTGCCAAGTACGGGCTGCCGTGCGTATACCCGTGTTTATACTCGGCTTTATTATTACTCAGATGCTTATCCAAAACCTTCCGTCACCTCCGCCCATATTGCCTGCCTTACTGCCATAGCTCAGCCATAACTCCACTGACCACGGCCACATTGCCCTACTGCTCTACAACTTCCACAAGTGAAAAAAGAAAGCTCATCCCCATTTGATATTCTGCGACACCCACCCTAAAAGGCGAATTGTTTAACGCCGCGGCACTGAAGCAGTAAAACTCCAGTACACTGATAAATGCCCCGATATCAAAGGGTTTTATTTTGCCAAGTTCTATAAGCCGCTCCAGCAGCGGCCTGAGAATGTACGTGATGGGGCTTAAAATATTTTCCCTTATGAAGTATTCGCTCTCTTCGTCACTGCCCAGCCTGCGTGCGGCGGTGACGAGAACTTTGTCAAGCATATCCCTGTCTTTTTCATCGTAAAAAAACGTGGACTTGAGCAGCACCTCATGGGGCGGCTCAGTTTCCGCTAGGAGCAGCAGTTTATTTATATCGGGGCAGGCCTTTTCCCTGGCCTGGGCATAAACTCTGTAAAGGCTGTAGAGGATGTCCTCCTTTGACGGGAAATGGTAGTATATCGACGCTGAGTTTATTCCCACAGCTTTCGCTATTTCCCTGATTGTGACAGCCTCATATCCCCTCTCTGAAAACATGTCTGCCGCAGACCTTAGTATTTTGCTGCGCGTATTATGCTCGCTTCGTTTTTCCATTTTGAAACCAACCTATTCATAATTGCATGCACCCTGCGCAATTCATCAACCAAACGCTTGTTAGATATCATTCTACCAAACGCTAGATTGGTTGTCAAGTGTGAATATTTATGATATGATGCCTGCGGCATGGCAATAATTCACCCCACTTCGACCCATGGAGGCTACTTGATGAGCGAACTCTCACAAACCAAGGAAAAAATCTTCGACACATTTGTCGAGATGGTAAGCACATTAGGCTATGAAAATGTTACCACACGCGACATAGCAAAGAGAATTGGTATAAACGCCGCATCGATTTATTATCATTTTGAGAGTAAGGAAAAAATACTTGAGTTTGCATACAGCTATTACTTACAGCATCAGTATGACAACCGCACACCCGTACAAGAGGCCCAAAATTCACTTGAGACTGCAAAAGCTGACGAAATTGTTCCACTGCTGCGCTATTCATTTATGTCGCAGGACCAAAAAAAGTACACCAGGATGATTCTCATAACCAAGATTATTTACATGAGAATTTTCCAAGACCCGGTTGCCGGCAAGATGTTCTCTGAAAGCAGCGCAGACAGCGTGGAGTATGTTGCGTCCATTTTGCGGCATGGAGTCGATATTGGGCGGATCTCCTCCGATTTTGACCTTACCACCTTCGCCACCCTCCTGGTTGATTCAATGATGATGATGGGAGTAAAGGCTTTTGCCCGCACCGATTACAATGTTGGTCAGCTAGAGCAGGAAGAGTACATCTGCGCCATGCTCACCGCGCTCATTTCAACCGCATTGCTTTAGGCCGATGCCCCGGTTTTTGATGCAACGGCTGACGGGGCGTATTTTGCGAAAATATCAAACTTATTTTGGGTATAATAAAGACTTCAATCCGCACTTATCATTTAAGTGCGGATTCAATTATGCAAAAAAGATATATTTCGTTTTTGTAAAGGGGGTGGGTTTTATAACTTTCGGACGCATGCGCAACCGGCTTCTCTCCCAGCCTGAGCGTATCGTGGATGAAAATTTTCTTTAGTTACCTTTTGCATGGTCTCCGTACATTTACATCCTATACAAATTCTACACGCATTTGCTTTTAGACTGTTTCCCTCCTGTGATTTTAGTCTTATCCTCCAGCCTAAAAGCATAACCACACTATGTGGTATCTTGCGCTTACCCCGGCGCAATTTTCACTTACCTTTCTTTTGACGAGATTGACGGTTCTGTTGACTTTTTGTGGCAGTCATCAGAACCGTTAATCTGTTCATTTGTCTAAATGCTATTTTGAAGCTAGTGCTGCCCTATAGAAGCAGCGTAATTTCGATTGGGGTAACTCTTTGCGGCCAGACGCCCGCTCCCCTCCTTAGTCGCAGTAGTCAAACTTTGCGTTAAAGAACCTTAGCATAGGCGGCTCATATACAAATTTAAGGCCTCTTATGGAGCTGCGGTTTTTATACAACTCTATTATAGCTTCGGCGCAAACATCCATGTGAGCGTACGTATACACCCTGCGGGGAATTGTAAGGCGGACTGTTTCCAGCTTGGGCTTGTGGTTTTCACCGGTAATTTTATCGCGTCCGGCAGACACTACGCCACGCTCCATAGAGCGCACTCCTGATTCAATGTACAGATGCGCTGCGAGGGTTTGAGCCGGAAGCTGCTCCTGCTCCAGATGAGGCAGAAACGCCCGCGCATCCAAGAAAACCCCATGCCCTCCGATGGGCTTAACCACAGGGACGCCCGCTGCAATGAGCTTATCCCCCAAGTAGGCCACCTGTTCTACACGATGCTGGATGTATTCAAACCGGCATGATTCCGTTATACCGATTGCAAAGGCCTCCATATCACGGCCGGACATGCCGCCATAGGACGGCATACCCTCAAACACGACAACCATCTCACGGGAACGTGTGTACATATCATCGTCGTTCATGGCAAGAAATCCGCCCATGTTTACTATGCCGTCTTTTTTGCCGCTCATAGTGGCTCCATCGGCATAGCTGAACATTTCCTTGATTATGGCCTTTATAGTCTTGTCCGCATAACCCTCTTCGCGGGTCTTGATAAAGTAAGCATTTTCGGCATACCTGGTGGCATCGTAGAAAACCTTAATGCCATGCTTGTCGCACAGTTCGCGCACTTGGCGCATATTTGCCATGGAAACAGGCTGTCCGCCTGCGAGATTTACTGTAACTGCGAGGCACACGTAGGGAATTTTGTCCGCCCCGACTTCATCAATTACAGCCTGTAGCTTATTAAGGTCAATATTCCCCTTAAAGGGCAAATCGATTTCGGGATCATGGGCCTCATCAATTATTATGTCCTTAAATGTCGCTCCGTTGGCTTCCTGATGGTAGCGGGTGGTGGTGAAGTACATATTACCGGGCACGTAGTCGCCGGGCTTTATAAGCAGCGTGGATAAAATGTTCTCCGCACCGCGCCCCTGATGTGTCGGCAATACATGCTTAAATCCAAAGGTGTCTTTCACAACCGATTCGAAGTGGAACCAGTTACGCGAACCCGCATAA
Organism: Oscillospiraceae bacterium; assembly: GCA_009786775.1. Taxonomy (GTDB): domain Bacteria; phylum Bacillota; class Clostridia; order Oscillospirales; family Oscillospiraceae; genus WRMH01. The sequence continues at coordinate 1,595 of WQRL01000077.1, read as the reverse complement.
GCCTCATCGCCAATCATCATACCTGCCCACTGCCTGTCACTCATTGCGTTGGTACCGCTGTCTGTCAGAAAATCAATATAGCAGTCTTCTGACTTGAGCAAAAAGGTGTTGTACCCCGCCTCTTTCATAGCCTCTACCCGCTCCTGCCTAGTAAGGATGTTGGGTACTTCCACAACTTTGATGCGATAAGGTTCTGCCGGATAATTTTTCATTATAAAATAACCTCCTGAGGATTTATCTTTACCATTATAATACCCTCCCTATCACTTGGTCAATAGTTCTTCTTGACATAGTTCACCCTAATCATTTCGCCTACGCCCAGCTCCGGCCACTACAGCTCAAACATGGCTAAAACCATCCGCCGGATACTGGCAAATGCTCCGGGAAAAAGCGGGGCGGCCTCCGTCAGTCACGTCCACCCTGGCGGAGAGCCTAAATCACTCTAAAACTTGTGTTCCAAGACTGCGTCCGCCCCCCTTTCCCCCGAAGCACCCGCCAGCATTCGGCTGGTCTGTGGACTGTAGTTCTTAGAGTAGGCAATGCAAATAAAACAGAGAGTACAGTGTCGGTACTGATGCCTAATTCACACGCTATCGCACGAACACCTGTGGCTTCGAATGCAATCGCGGTTTTTGATTTCTATGCTTATTTTATTTTTGATATGAGCTCAAAAATCAAATAAGCTCTTGATTTTTGTGCAAGTTTGAGATATGATAAGAGCACAAAAATCAAAACGGAGATGAACAACTTGCTTTTGCCTGATAATCTACAATCAGTTTTATCGCAAAACGGCGGTACAGTCACTACAGCCCAAGCAAACCATGCCGGGATTTCAAATGAGCGATTACGCCTGCTTGTAAAGTCTGGTGACTTGGAGCGGGTTACCTTTGGCGTATATGTTTCACCTGATGAGTTTGCTGATAGAATGCATGTTATCCAATTGCGCCGACCAAAAATTGTTTATTCACATGAAACTGCCTTGTTTTTGCATGACCTCACAGACCGAGATCCCATCAACTATACTGTTACCGTGCCGACAGGCTATAACGCCACTCGGCTAAAGGCGGACGGCCTTACCGTTTTCACTATCAAACGTGAATTACATGAAGTTGGTGTTACACAGCTTTCTACGATGTTTGGGAACAAAGTCGCTGCTTACGGTATGGAGCGCACAATCTGCGACTGCCTGCGGAGCCGCAATCAAATGGACATCGCAGTTGTGACCGATGCTCTCAAGCGATATGCACGCCGCAAAGAGAAAAATCTAAACACACTAATGCAGATGGCGGAAGTGTTTAGTGTTACCAAGCTACTTAGAAATTACATGGAGGTACTACTGTGAAAACATCAACTCAATTAAAGGCGCTTGTTCGCAACCTGTCGAAAGCCAAGAATGTGGAGGCTGAAATCATTCTGCGTAATTTCATGTTGGAGCGCGTCTTGGAGAGGGTTTCATTATCGGAATATAAGGACAGCTTTATTCTCAAGGGCGGTATGCTCATCTCGGCGATGGTCGGAATAGATACCAGAACAACAATGGATATGGACGCAACAATAAAAGGTAAGACACTTACTCAATCAGAAATAGCCGCATT
>WQRL01000076.1 GCA_009786775.1 Oscillospiraceae bacterium | reverse complement strand
AAGCATCAACCCCCAGCCGGTGCAGTCCGGTATCTATAGCGACGTGGACTTGGAGCCCTAGACCTGTGGCGTTTAGCTTTGCAGCATGGGCTCCGCTTATTACTAGCTGAGCCATGGAGTGCTTTGCCAGAACATCCGCATCTTCGGGAGCGGTGTATCCCAGAACCAAGATATCGCCGAGAATTCCGGCTTCCCTGAGTGCGGAGCCTTCATCTATTGTAGCTACAGCATAGCTTCTTATGCCTTCTTTTTGAAGCCGCTGTGCGACTCTTTCATNGCCGTGGCCATAAGCATCTGTCTTTNCAATGGCCATCAGCTTGCATCTGCTAGGCAGTAGCTTGCGCAACTGTGAGGCATTGTGTGCAAGCGCATCTAAATCAATCTCTACCCAGGCGCGTGACTTCCCGGACGAGCGAAGGGAATTTTCAATCATATCTCAGAGCTCCAGTATATATCAAAGGTTTAGCGCATTGCAGTATACCATATAACCGAGATTGCGTCAAAAAAGCGGGCAGAGTGCTACCTAGCTTTAGCTGGCTGGCCTGCATTAGCCGACGACCTTTCCAAAAATATGAAACGAGTCGAAGTCGCGGACCGCTATGGGGGCGTATAGCGGGTTAAGAGAGATGAGCTCGCTGCGCCCTAGCTTCTTGATATAGGAATCGCCGTTGAGCGCAAATATGCCGATTTCGCCAGCCTGAAGTGTCTGCTGCTCCTTCACGAAAATAATCTGACCGTGGGTAAAACGGGGTTCCATGCTGTCGCCGCTGACACGCACGGCGAAGTCGGCTTCATGCGGTACGGATTCATCAATGTCGAGCTGCGTAAACCGGTCACTGTCAAGCAATGTGCCTGCCCCTGCTGCCACTGGTATATCGAAGAGCTTGATGGTTCTGGGAGGAGGGGCATCGTAGCCAGGCTCTTCAGGGCATATAGCTGCGCTGTAGTCCTTCTCAGATTCTGAGAATAGAGGGTTTGCGGAAAGCATTGAAAGATATTCTTCGGCCATGCTTCTGCCAAGAGCGTTGAGCTTAGGCAGCTCGCTAAATCCGGTGCTGACACCACGGAACGTGCTCTGAATGTCCCTGACCCCGTAGTGCTCACAAAGTAGCAGGAATTGCTCCACAGATGGTGAGGACACCCCGTTCTCCCAGTGGGAAACTACCTTAAAAGAGCAAGGCTTTCCGGATGTGTGGCTGAGATGCTCAGCAACCTCGGACTGGGTGTGCCCCTTGTCTTTTCTCAGCTTAGCGAGAATTTTACCATAATTCATTAGCGACCCTCCTAAGGCGGCGGTTTCTATTTTTATTATATACCCGCCTAAGAAAAATTGCAAGGCATTTATTCTAAAATAATTAGAGTAAATATCTTGACATCTAATTATATTAGAGTTATAATCACGGCATGGAATTGATGGATAAACTTACTATTTTAACTGACGGGGCTAAATACGATGCGGCGTGTACGTCATCCGGCTCGGACAGGCAGGGCAAGACCATTGCGGCGGGGNGCTGCCACAGCTTTTCGGCTGATGGGAGATGTATTTCACTACTGAAAGTCCTCATGTCAAATGACTGTGTCTATAACTGCAAGTACTGTGTTAACAGCGCTCAAAGCGATGTGCCCCGCGCTACATTTACGCCAGACGAGCTTGCGGAGCTTACGCTGCAATTTTACAGGCGCAACTACATCGAAGGCCTGTTTCTGTCCAGCGGAGTTGTCAAGAACCCTGACTATACAATGGAGCTTATGATAAACGCCCTCGCTATTTTAAGATACAGGCACAACTTCTGGGGGTATATACACTGCAAGGCGATTCCGGGGGCATCCAAGGAGCTTGTTCACCGTCTGGGGCTTTTGGCCGACAGGCTTAGCGTCAATATCGAACTACCCAGCGAAAGGAGCCTCAATTTGCTTGCGCCGAACAAGACTAAGGAGGCTATTTTAGCCCCGATGCAGCAGATTAAAAATGAGCTTGCAGAAAACACGCATGCGCTGGCACACTACAAGAATGCGCCGGTATTTGCTTCGGCAGGGCAGGCTACGCAAATGATAATCGGAGCCACGGAAGACACAGACCACAGGATAATCAACCTAGCTTCGGCTCTGTACAAAAAATATGACCTAAAGAGAGTGTTTTATTCGGCATACATCCCTGTCATGGAAAATAGCCTATTGCCTGCACTTACGCAGACACCGCCGCTGCTGCGCGAGCACAGGCTCTATCAGGCCGATTTTCTTATGAGGCAGTATGAATTTACATCCGATGAAATTCTTAGCAAGGAAGCACCTAACTTCAACCCATTTCTCGACCCCAAGTGCAACTGGGCAATCAACAACATGCATCTGTTCCCAGTGGATGTAAACACTGCATCCCACCACAACTTGCTCCGTGTGCCCGGCATCGGGCCGACAGGCGCCCGGCGCATACTTGTGGCCCGCAAGGAGGGCAGGCTGGGGCTTGGCGAACTCAAGAGAATTGGAATTGTGCTCAAACGTGCGCAGTATTTCATAATCACCAAGGACAACCCTACGGGGCTACGCTTCGACAAGGATATGACAGTGCGGGCACTGATAGATCCCAAAGTTTTTGCTTTTGGCACTCAGCAACTTTCGTTATTTGACGAAATACCAGTATCGCCAGCCCTATCATATGCAGGAGAGGTACGCTCAATTGGTGAGGCAGTGGAGGAGGCGGTGCTATGTCTGGCAGCAGGCCTTTAGCCACGCCGGAGGATGTCATATATTTATATGACGGCTCATTTAATGGATTTTTATGCTGTGTCTATGAGAGTGTCTACAGCGGTGTAGTGCCAATTAGCATATTGCCCTCATGTGACGAGCCCATTACGCTTTACGAAGTCAGGGAAGTTGAAACAGACAGGGGGAAGGCAGAGCGCGTGCTATCATCCATCCCCAAGAGAATCTCCAAGGATGCACTAAACTTGGTTGAAACAGTCTATCTTTCCTGCCTTGTGCAAAAAGAGCTTTTAATGCTGAAATTTCTGCTCAGGGGCTATAGGGAGGGCAGGAAGCTGACTACTATGCTTGGCGACCCTGATGTGGCTCCGCTGCTAAAAGCACAGAAGCATCTGCTGGGAGAGGCACATCTTCTCAAAGGTTTTATTAGATTTACCGATTATGAAGGCGCCCTTGCAGCCACCATAACTCCGAAGAATTTTGTGCTTCCTTTTATTGCAAACCATTTCACGCAGAGGTTTAGCGATGAAGATTTTATGATTTTTGACAAAACACACAAGGCGGCACTGGTGTACCAGTGCCGCCGCAGGGAAATCATATCTCTCGACCATATAGAGTTTCCGCCCATTTCCGAAGGGGAAAAGAGATACCAGGAGATGTGGAAGAGATTTTACAACACAGTTTCGATTCAAGCCCGCGAAAACCCTAGGTGCCGCATGTCGCACATGCCGAAGCGTTATTGGGAAAACATGATTGAAGTGCAGGACTTATTATAGCAAACCCTGTCTGTCTGTCTGTCTGTCTGTCTGTCTGTCTGTCTGTCTGTCTGTCTGTCTGTCTGCCCTGTTTGCCTGCCTACGGTTTGGCAAGCTGTATCTGCGGTTTCTTCTCCTCCCGGGCGTAGCGGATATAAAATACTATTACAGAGATGATTTTGGATGATTCAATCATCATGCCCATTATATTCCAGCGGAAATCACCGTAGAGAATATTAAGAGGTGTCTGCGTCAGAAGTACGACCACGGCGTAGAACACAACTGTTATGCGGACGTAATGCACGCCGGGCAGGTACTGGCCGATTACGAAGCTAATAGAGGTAATCATCCCCAGCGCATGCAGCCATCTAACTTCAGCAGGGGCGTTTACAACAGTCAGGCTGCCTGCTATAAGGGCAACCGCAATCATGACGAGTAGGAAAATGAGCCCTTTTTCCTTGCTCTCGGCGGTGTTTTTTTTGAAAATTCCATGGAATACCAAGTTGCGGATTGTGCTATAGCTGGAAGCTACAATCAGTGACGCCTGAGTAGCCATGCCTGTGGCCATGCCTATGGCAAAGAACATTATCATCCAGAAGAAGCTCCCGATACCGGTGATAAGGAAATATCTAACTTTGTCCTTAATCTGATAAGACCAAAACTCAAATGTGATTGTTATAACGCCCGCAATCTGGGCAAAGAGAAACCAGTTATCCAGAGAACCTATTGTATAGATTAAATTATTCATCTTCTCACACTCCCACTAACTCAAAAATGTGTCATACTTCTTACAATACGCAAAAGCCAGTGCTCCGGGGCCTGTATGTGCCCCTATGGTGAGCCCGATGCCGGAAATTGGATTGGCTATCTTCATATTGAGGGCTTTTTCCACATTATCAAAGAAGTTTGCAGCGTCTTTTTCGCTGCGTATATGAGAGATAACGAAGTTTATGTTCTCGACCTCGTCTTTTAGCGCATAGACCATAGCCTCTTCAATTAACTTTAGGGCATTCTTCTTGCCGCGCACATTGTCAAGCTGTGAAAGAGTGCCGTCGGAAAGCTGCAAAATGGGGCACAGGCCCAAAATTCCGCCTATTAAGGCTGTTGTGGGGCCTATTCTTCCGCCCCTCTTGAGATATTCCAGGTTTTCTACTGTGAAGTAGACCCTTATTGCCTTTAGAATCTCTCTTGCAATCCTCTCGGTTTCACTGAGTGAAAGCCCCGCATCGCGCATTTTGGTTATTTCCTTTAGTGTGAGATATTGTCCTACGCTTGCATTGCGGGAGTCGATTAGCACTATGGTTCTGTCGGGGTACTCCTCCTTGAGCGTGTCCACGGCGATAACTGCGCTGGCGTGGGAGCCGCTGAGCTCAGAAGATATGGTAACAGAAATTATATCTTTGCCATCCTTCAGGTAAGGTGTGTAAGCATCAATATAGTCCTGGGGGCTAGGCTGGGATGTCTTAGGGAATAGACCCTTTTCATTTGTTAGCCTGTCAAAATAATCATCTCTGGTGATATCCACGCCTTCTTTTAGATAGTTTTCGTGGTCAAAACTGACATAGAAGGGCACAACGTGAACATTGTGCTCGCCCGCCTCTTCTTTTGTGAAGTCGCAGCCGCTATCTGAAATAACTTGGAACATAAAGCCTTTCTCCTCCTCTAATTTGGTTGTTAACCTGTGGCGCATGGCGCATTAGCACCCCTTTGAAATTATTAGTTAGTCAAACTAACTATATTTACAAAGCAAAGCCACTTCGACAGACTATAACGCACAAAGAACGTCTTGTCAATACCCTGTACACAATTTAAGAGAATTTAGGGTGGTAATTATAGGAAAAGGTATGCTATACTTTGAGACAGAGTAATTTTGGCGAGAGGATAGCATCATGAAAAAATACCAGCCCCTTGATCCGGCACATTTTCACCAATTGACTGAGCAAGAGTGCGAGTTAATCGCTTATATTAGGATGCTCGGAGTTATTGAGAGAAGAAGCGTTATGCAATTAATTTTTGCAAAAAGGGATGAAGGCAGCGAGCAGGAGCAACGTGAGAAATAAAGCTGCTGCGCTGCTGCAAAATAGAAAGCCCAAGGCTTATGTGTGAACACTATATGGCCCAGGCAAACATAAAAGTTTACAAGTGGAGCCGTTGGAAATCCGTAGTACAACAAAACGCCACCCTTGAAGAGTAGCGTTTTGTTCTCATTTGGCACGCCGGAGATGATTCGAACACCCGACCTTCTGGTCCGTAGCCAGACGCTCTATCCAGCTGAGCTACCGGCGCAAATGAAGTGCTCAGCCATATTAGCACAACCGAAAGGAAAATGCAAGTGGAAAATTCGTGAAACTTCAAATTGCAACTGGGTGAAACTGAAAAAAATGAAGTTTAAGCATCTTCCTAGACAGTGAGGCCGCGGGTTGAAATTCATGCATTTCAACTTGTGGCCTCACTGTCTAAGTCCGCTACGCCCTAAAATACAAATGTGCGCAAGATGTTTAGCATAAGCGACAGGCCCCACCTGTCGATGTTTATAAATTCAATTTCAGGGATATCCGCGCCTTGCTGGCCTGCTATTTCAACCGATAGATCAAAGCGTGAATATTCAGGGAGAAGGCTGTCGAATGTTAACGCAAAGCCCTCGTCGCTGGTAGTGAAATAGCCCGTCAGTTCGCCGCGGCCCGCTGCATAAGTGTTGTATGCAAGCAGGAAGGCTCCCGTGTCCGCAGACCAATGCGAACTTAGAGTGAGCATATCATCTACATTGCCGGTTTCTAAAATTAGGGTGTTTTCAGCTATGTTGTTATAATCCGAAAAATCCCACTTGACGGTAACAGAGGAACTGTCGTAGTCGTCAAAAGAGGTCAGCTCCAATATCCAGCGGTCATAGAGCGAAAGGCCGAAATCAAATGATGCCCTAGCGCCGCTGCGGGTTTCATCAAATGTTATGTCTGCAAGCAGATCCAAATGTAAAAGCCTGTCCTGCCTGTCAATGAAGCCTGTGAGCACAAGTTCACCTTCAAATTTGTTTATGAAATCGTCAATGAGGCCGCGAAGCTGCCTCAACAGGGCATTGAAACTGAAGTCAAAGTTCAAGGCGAAGATGCTAGGAAGCTGCGCATTGTCAAAAAAAGCTAGTTGTGAGCGGATTGCGTTGCGTATGATTTCGTCATTTTCTAGGAGATAATAGAGGCTTTCGATCAAGAACACCAAGGCCTCTTTGGGAACTGTGAGTTCAACCTTTGTGCTCCTGATACTTTCGGTATCTGGCTTCATGCCCAGTTCAAAATTAGTCCGCTCTGTGGTGATGGTGCAGAGGGATATAAATTCTTGAAATATTCCGCCGAAGATTTCTAGGTAATGCTCCAACAGGGCTTCGTCTGCTGCGGGGTCACCTGGGTAGGGGGCGGGGGTCAGGAGTTCCTTTAGAAAATCAACAATATCGGCCAAATCGTTTACAGTCTGCTCATTTAGCCTTATGAGCCGGGCGAAAGCCCTCACGTCTGTCCGAAAGGTGTCGAGCATAAATCCGTAGTGGTCAGAGCCTAGAGTTGCGGAGCCTGCGGCTATACGTTCCGGATTTATAAATACCTCAGCCGAAATCGGCCTGCCCAGTATAAGAAGTTCAAAATCCAGAGCAAATTCACGAGCATCAAGAATTGAGGCGATGGTGATATTGCCGCCGGTGCTGAAGCCTAAGCGGCTGTCGTTAAATTCAAAACCTGCTGAAACGGTGCCGTCTTCGAAGGTTTCTAAAAGTTGTCCGACGGCAGTTATAGGTGTGGCTTCAATCCTCAAAGTGGTCTCTGCCAGCAAGTTTTCAAAGGCGTTTTCGATTGAATTGAGTTGGGCGCGCGGCAGCACGAAGGCAAAGAGTGCAACCAGGGCCAGCGCCACTACTAGAACAGCAGGGATTGCAATTTTCAAAATTTTGGCAGTTTTTTTGTTGCCGGGGGGATGCTCTAGCGGCGGCACCGGAGGCGTCTCGGCGGCCACGGCCAGCGCAGTTACATCTGTTATAGAAGCAGCCTCTGCTGGCACAATGCCCATAGGCTCCGCAGATACATCGGTTTCTGCCGATTCCACAGCACCTATTTCCGCTGGCGCAACTGCCATATGTGGCACAATGCCCGCCGGTTCCGCAGTGTCCATCTCCGCCGCCACTACTGCCTCCGCCGACACCGCAATTCCT
>WQRL01000075.1 GCA_009786775.1 Oscillospiraceae bacterium | reverse complement strand
TGCTATCCCCACAGCGATTCCCGTAGCAATGCGCGGCATCCGTATGCTCAAAACAATTGTTCTGCTCACAGCTTCTCCACCGCCGAGCAAAACCCTTATTATTTCCGTTATAGGAATCCCTGATGAGCCGACGGAAAGAGAGATTAAAATAGTGAGAAACAAAATAATGGCCAGCGAAACGAGAATCAGCCATTTTTTCCATATATACCGGCTATACCCATCTTCCCTTTTAAGCAGTTTGGTGTTTGCCTCCATAAGCCTACTCACCTATTGTAATATTGCCGAAAAACAAGCCGCCGTCAGCCATAATGCCGAATGTATTAGTGCCCAGAAATTCCGTTAATATTTCTTCGGCTTTTTCGGCGATGTAAACATCAGCAAACTGCTCAGGGAACAAAACAGTTCCTGCGAAGTAGGCATTTATAAGGGCGTATGTTATATTTGTCCCCGCATTATTAAATGACGGCAGGGTATACACCCTCCCCTCCTGCACTGCACGCAGAGAACTGAAAAAGCCGGGGTTTATCCTATATTCATCATTTACCAAGTCCATATTGCCCGGGTCAAGAAATATAACATCGGGATTCCACATAATGATACTCTCATGGCAAGACTCAAAAAATCCATCTACCCCCGGCGTGTACGCGACATTATAGGCGCCTATAGCCTCAAAAATCCCGAAAACCGAGTATGTCCCCAAAATCCCCCGCCTTCCGTTCCATGTGACTGCTCCTGCGTATGCCCTCAACTTTTCGCTGTCGGGGATCCCGGCTGTTCTGCTTCTTAAATCTTCTTTAAGAGAGTCGATATACGACAAAACTCTCTCTGCACGCTCCTGTGCCCCGACAACTTCGGCAAAAACCCTCATCGCCGCATAAAAACTCTCATCCGCAAGCCCGGTAATATGCCGGACGGAAATGACAGGAATGCCCGTCTGAGCCTGTAGTTCATCGGCAGGCTCTAAGTCAAACCCTGCAATAATGACATCAGGGGCTACAACAACGATTTCTTCAGGAAAACCATTATTATTCCCCGCTCCGCCGCCCGCGCCAACAAACGGTAGTGTCATTAGCATGGCATGGTGGACAGGGTTATAATCCCTCAGTACATTTACGCCCTGCTCAATGTAGGCTTCCGAACCTACAAGCATGTGCATAACATCAAGATAAGCAGCAAGGCGCGGCGCACCCGAACCGAGTGTAATTATTGATTCCACATTCATGGGGATCTCCACCTGCCGCCCCCATACATCTGTAACAATTCTGGTTGCAGGTTCATTTGGGGTGGCTTCATCGGCGGCAGCTTCATCCGTGGCGGCCTTATTGTAAGCCACATTATTACCGCAAGCGGCGATAATAAACACAGTGAAAAAGACAGTCAAAATAAGTACAAGTTTTTTGATTTTCATTTATCCCTCCGGGGCAAAATAAAAAATGCCAAAAAGCACCTGCGCAGCTTCAGCAGCGCATAATACCTCTTGGCATTAATTTTCGCATATCTATCCGTTATTTTTATCAGCTATTTGCTTAGCACATTGCACACCTTCATGGCATGCTATCAAAATAATCGTACACCAACTAGACAGCCCTTGTCAAATCAAATTTTTTATTTCCTTGTTGATTTCGGCCACATATGACTGGATGGGTTTCTCAGCTAAACCGGGTATAGTAATGCCGCATTTATCATTTGGCACAAGAATTATGTGTGCATCACTTGAAGATACTGCCGCGGCCATCTTGGGGCTTATTTCACCGTGCATGGAATTGGCGATAATTATACCCATAACGCCTATGATACATTCGGCTTTAGAGCAGTTATATATAAGCGCATTCTCCCCGGTTGCGGCATTTGTCGCCCCGCCTTTTAACATCGCTGATGTCGCGATTGTATTTGTTCCCACAGCAGTAATTTCAATATTAGAATACTCGCTTCTTATATGCTCAATTATAGCCCTGCCGATGCCTCCGCCCATGCCATCTATTACCAAAATTTTCATATTCTCATTCCCTCGCAAGCGTTATCGCATTTAAGCTATTATACACGACGGAGGCTCCAAATTGAAGCCCCGGTTTGAAGCTAAATTTTCTGTTGACTTCACTGCGCAAAGCCTATACTCTATAAGGCGAGTAATACGAGGCACCCCTTCCCTACCAGCACGAATCCCAGCGGAGCGGGCTTGGGCGAGAGCGGACGGGCAACGTAATAGAGCGGACATCAGCCGCCAGGCTGATGGAGCGCAGTGGAGGTTACGAGTACGTGAGAATGAGAAGAAAACCCAATTTGGAGCCCAGGCTGGAGCGCTGCTCTCATTTGAGAGCTACGGAGCCTGCGCAAATGTGCGGAACCTGGCTTGAGCAGTTTCCGTATAAGGAACTTTTTATTGAGCTCGGCTGCGGCAAAGGGCGCTTTACTGTAGAAACTGCAAAAATGTTTCCCGAAGCCCTCTTGGTAGGACTTGAAAAAGTTGACAACGTCGCGGTTATCGCCCTCGAAAGGGCTGCGCAGGAAAACGTGCAAAACGTGCGCTACATAATTGACTTAGCCGACGACCTTCAGGAATTTTTTGCAGATGGTGAAGTTTCGCGCATCTACCTCAACTTCAGCGACCCCTGGCCTTCCCACCGCCACGCCAAAAGGCGGCTTACGGCGCGCAGTTTTCTTGAAAGCTATAAGAAGGTACTAAGAGCAGGCGGAGAGATTCATATGAAAACTGACAACTTACCGCTTTTTGAATATTCGCTGACGGAATTTGAAAGCGCAGGATTTGAAATTATACATGTGACACGCAACCTCCACGAACACGGCCCCAGCGGCGTTATGACCGATTACGAAATAAAATTTCACGAGCAAGGCATCCCCATTAACATGTGCATTGTGAAAGTGTAAGGCAGCGATGAGGATAATCACAAATATATGAAATACATACAGCATAAATGCGAGGTTGAGATTACCGGAGTTTCCGATTTTGACCTTGAGAGAATTTTTGAGTGCGGGCAGTGCTTCCGCTGGGAAGCTGACGAAAGCGGAACCTACACAGGGGTGGCTTTTGGGCTCGCTGCTTCTGTGCGTAAAAAAAGCGGAAGCATCTTTATTTCAGGCACAGTCTCCGACTTTGAAAACATCTGGCGCAGCTATTTTGATTTAGACCTCAATTACGCCGAAATCCGGAAGCGCGTTTCAATTGATGATTTTATGGCACAGGCTACAAAACATGGTGCCGGAATACGCATTTTAAGACAGGATAAATGGGAAGCCCTATGTTCATTTATAGTTTCCCAGTGCAATAATATTCCCAGAATAAAGAAAATAATCGCCACACTCTGTAGTGAATTTGGCGATGAAATCTCATTTAACGGCAGGCTTTATTACACCTTCCCAACTGCGGAAAAAATCGCCGCACTAAGCGAAAATGACCTAGCCCCGCTCCGCTGCGGGTATAGGGCTGCATATATCCTAGGAGCATCCCGGGCCATCGTAAGCGGGCAGCTAGACCTCAAAACCCTAGCAGCTTCAAGCCCCATAGATGCCCGAAAAGGCCTTAAAGAGCTCCACGGAGTCGGCGACAAAGTCGCTGACTGCGCCATGCTCTTCGGCCTGCACATGCTAGACAGCTTCCCACTGGACGTCTGGATGAAAAGAGCCGTCGCAGAACATTACGGAAAAGGCTTTGACCCATCCATTTTCAGCCCCTACGCCGGCATAGCCCAGCAATATATTTTTCACTACGTAAGAAATGTAAGAGGCGGTGCTAAGCTGTAATTCTCCTGCTACTATATACTTGCCCACCTACCGCCGTGCCTCAGGCACGGCTTGGCTTATTTTTAACTGTTTTGCTTAACTTCAACAAGATATGTTCTGCTATCAAACCCACCACGCTCAGCCCGCTTTTGCAGCCTTACTTGCTCCAAGTCACTTATTGATAATCCCCTATACTCAATAATAGCGTGGATAACTTCTAAAATATCGGCAAGCTCATCAACATCATAGTTTTCAAGATATTCCCCAACTTCTTCCGATAACTTTTGATTAAGTGCACTGAAATAACTTTCACCGTCAAGTGTTTTCACTTCCGGCAAACCGCCACTATTGCTTATAATTTTCGGAATCTCATCCCGGACCAATTTGTTATATTTTTTATATTTAACTACCAAAACACTGCCCTCCACAAATGTAGTTTCACCGGATAGTGTGCCAGAGGGAAATATCGCAGCCGCAGTCTGGAACACAAGCATGCAACCGAAAATAAATTTCCACCAAAATAGACGTGACTGACGAAGGCTGCGATATTTTTCACGGGCGCACTATCCGGTGAAACGGCTATCCCGCAAAAGCCCGCAATATTTTTCTCTGCACACTCCCGGTGGGAACATCACCCTATGCAGCATAGTCTCAAAAAAGAAGTGCAACAAAATCAATTTGACGTTCTGCGATTGCCCGCTCTAAAATCTGCTCCCTTTGCTCTAAGCTGAGATGCTGTAAAATCAGGCTGAAAATTGCCGTATCCCGCCTCTCAAAAGCGGCACTCCCAACAGCACCAATCTCATCTGCTGACATTTGGGCAATTGCTTGATCTTGAGTTAGAGCAAAAAAGGAAGTGTTGCTCCCCATAGCAGCTCGATTAAATATATCAGCAATTTGTGACTTACTCAAATGCTGAGAAATCAGGCTGAATATAGCCGTGTCCCGCCTCTCAAAAGCAGCACTCCCAATAGCATCAATCTCATCTGCTGACATTTGGGAAAGTGCATGGTCTTTCATGACTGCAAAGAACGCCGTATTGCCTTGTGCCGCAGAAAGCGCAAACAGGTCAAGGAGTTTTTCTGCACTCGGATTCCCTAGGCGCACCATGATGTTAAACTCAGAAATGCGGCGTTCCGCATAGGCTCTTTCCAATAGATAATCTATATCAGCATCTACACCCCATGTGTTATATAGCCACTCGTCAAAGCTGAAAGGCTCCCCGTTAGCGATGCGAATTTCCTTCCCGTATGGTATAAACCACAGTCCATCATTACCATGAAAAACAACTATAGCACCACCACTACCGGTAACAGAAACAGTGTTGCCACCCTGAAATGTTAAATTGGTAACACCGCCAATTACAGTCGTATTGTTAGCCACGCTGTTATAATCGGCAAGTATTTCTTCTTCATAAAACTGAGGCTGCCGATAATCAACTAGCACATCATCTGCATCTTCAGCAGCATCGGCTATAGGTTCATATACTTCCGCAGAAACGGTCTGCCCCTCAGGCACATCACCTGTTCTACTCACAGCAAAACCTATGCTCAAAACACTTGCCAACACAACTGCCAGCACAATAACTACCCTTGATGATTTTTTGAAATTCATAACTCGCTTTACCCTTTCTTTTATACCGCCCTCGCCAAAAGCCAGCGGACTGCTGCCTAAAGTTCGCTTCCCCGTAGCTATGCGCACAAGCGACATGGAATAATCAGCATTAATATCACTGCCAAATTTATTCATAACGTGCTCATCGCAAGACATTTCCATGTCCGCACCCATCAACCAAAACGCTAACCACGCAAGCGGATTAAACCAGTGCAGGCAGAGAACAAAATAGGCCACTAATTTCACAATATGGTCACACCTCTTGATATGCGTTTGCTCATGAAGGAGGATATATCCGCGCTCATGTTCAGACAGCCCAACAGGCAAGTAAATCTTGGGAGAGAAAACTCCCAGCACAAATGGCGATTTGATATTGCTCGCTTCGTAAATATTCGCTTCTTTCCATATGGCTTCTTTCATTTTTCGTTTGAGAACAATGAAAGAGACTACGCCGTAAATTACCATGGCTGCAACACCTAATAGCCAAACCCATGCGCCAACAGTAATCCATATTTGTAAGGGATTAACGCTATAATACAGCGTAGCAGCAGGAAGCATGTTGCTAACAGCACTATTTACCGCATCACTAACGGCCGGGACATCGCTGCTTATATGCGGAGCGGACTGTATAGCTATAGCCGCCGGGATAGGCGCAGAACTAAACGGAATTAAACTAAATGCACTCTCAATAGCGAAAGGGAATACAAGCCGAAACCCTACCACAGCCCAAAGTGCATAGGAAATTATTTTCGGAGCCTTTTTAAGCAACTGGCGAGCAATACATATCGCCATTATGACGAACGCACTAACCAGGCTCATATTCAAAATCGTCAAAAATAATGTATCCATACTCAGCCTCCACGCTTGTGACTGTTTATCAGACTCACAAGCTCATCCGCCTGCTTCTCGGATAATTCCTTACCACCAATAAAAGAAGCAAGAAACTTCGGCAGTGACCCACTGAAAGTGTCCTCAACATACTTACGGCTTTGATTTCCATAAAACGCATCCCGCGTCAAAATGACAGAAACCGTAGCGTTTTCGTTTCTGAATATCTCACGTTCACACAACCTTCGTAGCATTGTGTAAGTGGTAGATTTCTTCCACTTCATAACATCGGCTGCAAGTTTCACAAGCTCGGTTGAGTTAATAGGAGCATTATCCCAAATAAGATTTGCAAACTTTGTTTCTTGCTCCCCAAGGGCATAGTCGACCATAGTAGATACCTCCAAGCGTTAATGGCGTTAGACCTCCGCAGTTTAACATCATTAAACCTACTTGTCAAGTTTTTTACCTTTGAGTTTTAAAGCCCATATTCGTCAAATATCTACATCCCTCCGCAAATGTAGTTTCACCGAATAGTGTGCCAGAGGGAAATATCGCAGCCGCAGTCTGGAACACAAGCATGCAGCCGCAAACAAATTTCCACCAGAATAGACGTGACTGACGAAGGCTGCGATATTTTTCTCTGGCGCACTATCCGGTGAAACGGCTATTCCGCAGAAGCCCGCAAATGTAGTTTCTCTGGCGCATTTCCAGCAGAAACGGCCCACCTTAGCAAAAAAAGCAAAAAAACTTCAAAAACTCAAAAAAAAACTTGCATTTGTAGTGCCAGAGTGGTAGAATAATCATCCGCGTATTAATCTGACACTTACGTCAGCTAAATATCTTCATCCTACAGAGAGGAGGTGGCTAAAGAATATGGCGAATATTAAATCCTCAGCCAAGAGAGCAGAACTATCTGCAAAAGCTGCCGCAAGAAATAAAGCGGCAAAATCTCTAATGAAGACAAATCTGAAAAAATTTGATGCCGCAGTTTCGCAAGGCGACAGTGAGGCTACTAAGAGCGCATATCTAACTGCCGTTAAGACAGTAGACCGCGCTGCTACAAGAGGTCTTATCCATAAAAACAAGGCTGCTCGCAGGAAGAGTGCCCTTACGAAACAACTTAATGCAGCTTCTGCAAAATAGTATACTTACCGTATATTAACAAAGCTGTATACCTACAATTAGTGACTTGCGCAAATATGCGCTTCGCTCCGAAATTTTTGGGTGCGGGGCGCATTCATTTTGCTTGATTTTTTCTGTGTTTTTTGTTAAAATATTCTTTGCGCGAAATTGATTTCTGAGGGGACTGAAATTATGAATTCCGCTTCCGAGGTTTGGACCGAAGTACTCAAAATAATGAGCAACGATTTGACCGAAACGGCAATTTCAACTTGGTTTGAAGAATGCAACGCCATAGAGATAAAAAACAACCGTTTTATTCTTCACCATCCATCTGTTTTTAAGAAGAGTACCATTGAAACCCGCTTTATCG
>WQRL01000074.1 GCA_009786775.1 Oscillospiraceae bacterium | reverse complement strand
GCCTAAACTACCTCAAAGCTCAAAGTACCAAGGAGGAAGCAGGCCGGTGGATTCAAGTCGGCTGGGAAGATACCGAGGACCGCGTCTACATGACTTCCATACAAGTTGAGCTCCGCGACAGGGCGGGCATAGTCGTGGATGTCGCATCTATTCTCAACGCCCTCAACGTCCGCATATCCTCATTTAACGCCAAAGATACAGGCGGGGGCAGAGCTTTTGTAAATATTGATGTCGGCGTGCGCAACAGAGACGAACTTGTGACGGCGATGGCCAAAATAATGTCCGTACAAGGCGTTTCAGACGTGCGCAGGGCCGATGGTTAGAAATAGGCGAAATAAGCTATTTGGAGGTAGAGATGCGCGCAGTTGTTACAAGAGTTTCCTCTGCTTCGGTGGAAATTGACGGCAATATCAAAGGCGAGATTGGCAAAGGGTTTCTTGTGCTTTTGGGAATCCGCCATGACGACACCGAAAATGAGGCAAAAAAACTCGCAGCTAAGATATGCAATCTGCGGGTATTCAGCGATGATGACGGCAAAATGAATCTCAGCCTAGATGCTGCCGGCGGCGGTATTTTGGTAATTTCTCAGTTTACTCTTTTTGCCGATGTCAAAAGCCGCCGGCCCGGCTTTACGGAGGCTGCAAGGCCTGACACGGCTATTCCGCTATACACTTTATTTATCGAAGAATGCCGCAACCTTGGGCACAATGTCGAAACAGGCGAATTTGGTGCAATGATGAACGTGGCCTCCGTCAACGACGGGCCAGTGACTATTGTTTTTGATACAGATTTCATTTAGGTAAGCTCTGCATTTTATTTCCGCCTTCTGGGCGGAAATTCTACGAAGCATTAGGAGATACGCATGGACGAACATATTGAGGGAACAATCGAAGCCGTTGTTTTTTCTAATCCTGAAAATGGATATGCGGTTTTGAGGCTTAGTACTGTCGATGGTGTGGTTACTGCGGCGGGAAATGTACCGGGAGTTCAGCCTGGAGAGAGAGTTTTGCTCACCGGGTCTTGGACGGTGCACCAGCAGTATGGCGAGCAGTTTAAGGTTGAGGCTTTTGAAATGAGGCCGCCCAGCGGGGCTGATGAAATTTTCCGTTACTTAGCTTCAGGCGCGATTAAGAATATCGGGCCTGCGAAAGCCCGTGATATTGTGGAAAAATTTGGAAATGCAGCATTGGATGTTATTGAAAATGAGCCCGATAAGCTCTCCTCCGTTAAAGGCATTTCTCTTAAAAGTGCCCTTAAAATCGGCGAGGGCTACCGCAGGCAGGCGGGGCTGCGCAGGCTTATAGACTTTCTGGGGCAGTATGGAATTAAGCCCATTGTGGCAACAAGGGTCTACAAGGATTTTGGAGATAATTCCGTTGAGGCCGTGAGGAATAACCCCTATATAATCACCTATGATTTTTACGGCGCAGATTTCGCCGAGGCCGATACAATCGCCCTTGACCTGGGCTTTGACAGCGACTGTCCTGAGCGGGTTTCCGCCGCCCTTATTTTTGAGCTTGTGCATAATCTAGGCAATGGGCACACCTTCATCCCTAAGGATAAGCTCTCTGCGGCCACAGACACCCTCATATCCGCAGGTTTTGATGCCATAAATGACGGCCTTGATGCGCTCTGCGAATGCGGTGATGTGGTGGTTGAAGAGATCGCCGGTGTGCAGGCCTGTTACCTAAGGCATATGCACGAAGCGGAGGTCTATATCGCTTCCAGAATTTCAGGTATGATTGAACCTGCTGATGCCGGAGGCCAAAATTCTTTTTCATACAAAACGGAGCTCTCAACGGCTTCAATAGCCACCATAATATCAAATGCCGAAGCGGAGGACTCCATATCTTTTGCACCGAGCCAGCGTAAGGCTCTTGAGTTTGCAGGAAGCAGCCATGTGATGGCCCTTACAGGCGGGCCCGGCACAGGTAAGACGACAACAGTGCGCGGCATATTGACGCTCTTTGATGCCATGGGGCTAAAAACAGAACTTTGTGCCCCCACCGGCCGAGCAGCTAAGCGACTCTCGGAAACTTGCATGCGTGATGCAGCTACAATCCACCGCCTCCTGGGCACCGCTCCCGGCGAGGATGGCTTGCTTATTTTCGACAAAGATGAGGAAAACCCTTTAAGCGCCGATGCTGTGATAGTGGACGAATCTTCTATGCTTGATATTTTGCTTATGCGCTCCCTTCTGGCCGCCATGAAGCCGGGCAGCCGTCTAATTATGGTGGGCGACGCCGACCAGCTCCCCCCTGTAGGGCCGGGAAATGTCTTTGCCGACATACTGAGAAGCGAAACCGTGCCCACAGTAGCTCTCTCTGAGATTTTCAGGCAGGCGGCCGGCAGCGGCATCGTGCGCTGCGCCCATAGCATCAACAAGGGGATTATGCCCGATTTGGCAGAAAAATATCCGGATTTATTTTTTATGCGCCGCAGTTCTGAAGAGCAACTGGCAGAAACCGTGGCAGAGCTTTACGGAGAAAGGCTTCCAAAAAACATGGGCATCGACCCCTCTCTAATTCAAGTCCTCTCCCCCACCCGCAAGCGCGAGGCAGGCACAGCCAGCCTCAACTTAAGGCTCAGGGAGGCCGTAAACCCGCCGGGCGCACTAAAAAAAGAAAAGCAGTACGGCGACAACCTGTTCCGCACTGGCGATAAAGTGATGCAAATCAGAAATAATTATGATATAATTTGGAAAACACCAGATGGCATGTGTGAAGGCATGGGGGTTTTCAACGGAGATGTCGGATATGTCCGTGAGATAGATCATGACTTGGAAACACTCACCGTGGATTTTGATGATAAACTTGTCACTTATTTATTTGAGCAACTGCCTGAACTGGAACCCGCTTTTGCCATGACTGTACACAAGTCCCAGGGCAGCGAGTACCACGCAGTCATACTAGCCATGACACGGGCCGCACCTCCACTGCTCACTAGGGGAGTGCTGTACACGGCAATGACCAGGGCCAAGAACCTGCTGGTCATAGTGGGAACGCCTGAGGTTATGAACCAGATGATACTAAACGACAGGAGATTGCGCAGATACAGCGGCCTTCGCGCAAGGCTTGTACTGTGCAGCGGAGAGAAGCAAAGCATGACGGCTGATGCCCACTAAGAGGCATCAGGTACGGGAGGGCTTTATGAGTTTCATTTCATCTATTTTAGATCTTTTTTTCCCGCCCAAATGTGTTTTTTGCGGCAGAGTGCTGGGCAAAGCCGATGAAGGCTATTGTGACAGATGTACGGAGTCGCTGCCCTTCACCGAGGATTTTGGCCGTCAAAGCGGCGAGCACTATGACTTCTGCGTCGCCCCTCTGTATTACCGCGGGCTTGTCCGCAAATCCATGCTGAGATATAAGTTCAAGGGTGCCACCAATTACGCAGAGGTATACGCCAAGTTTATGGCAGACTGCATAAAGGAGTGCCCGGAACTAAAATATGATATGATTTCGTGGGTTCCCCTGAGCAGTAAGCGCTCCCGCTCCCGAGGGTATGACCAAGCCATGCTCCTAGCTTTAGCTACGGCTCTGTACCTTGACGATGTGGCTGTGGAAACACTCGTAAAGCCCCATGACGTGCAGCCGCAGTCGGAGCTCATCGACAAACAGCAGCGCAGCGCAAATATTGATGGGGCCTACAAGGCTCTTGACCCCGAGCTTATTTCCGGAAAAACCATCCTTCTCATTGATGATATAATAACAACCGGCTCCACCCTGGATGAATGTGCAAAAATACTGCGCGAAAACGGCGCCGCAAGAGTAGTGTGCGCGGCACTTGCGCGAGGAGAATAAATAATGATTGTTGGCAGAGATATAGGAATTGATTTAGGAACCACTTCCGTCCTTATTGCCACGAGAGGCAAGGGCGTTATTTTGCGCGAACCCGCCGTCGTGGCCATGGATAGAAATACAGGCAAACTGCTAAATGTAGGCATGGCCGCCCAGAGAATGCTGGGCAGAACCCCCGGCAACATCGTAGCAATCCGCCCTATGAGCTATGGGGCTATTTCCGACTATGACATGACTGAGCGGATGTTAAAAGAGTTTGTGCGCAAGGCTCTATCCTTTTCGCTCCTTAAACCCCGGCTTATAATTTCTGTGCCCTCCGGAATAACCGAGGTTGAAGAGAGAGCCGTTATTGACGCAGGCGTTGCTGCGGGAGCTAGGAAAGTATTTCTCATGGAAGCCCCGCTTGCGGCGGCAATCGGTGCAGGGCTCGACATAGCCAAACCTGACGGCCACATGATAATAGATGTGGGCGGCGGCACAACCGACATTGCCGTGCTATCCCTCAACGGGGTCGTACAGTCCGAGTCCCTCAAAGACGGCGGCGAAGTCTTTGATGAGGCTTTAATCAAATTTATTAAGCGCAAACACAATGTCCTAATCGGCGAAACCACCGCCGAGGATTTGAAGAAGAGCATCGGCTGCGTTTTCCCGAGGCCCGAGTCGGTCTCTGTGGAAGTCAAAGGCCGCTGCCTGCACACAGGCTTGCCCCGCGTTGTGGCCATCAGCACAATCGAGGTACTGGAGGCCTTTGAAGAGGNAATTGAGCGCATAGTCGAGGCTGTACATAACATCTTGGAGAACACTCCGCCTGAACTGGTGGCCGACATCTCACAAAACGGCATAATCCTCACAGGGGGCAATAGCCTGCTATGGGGCTTTGACAAACTTATAGCCAGCCGCACCAACATAACCACACACACTGCGGACGACGCAGATTTGTGTGTGGCTAATGGGTTGGGCAAGGCTCTCAACTGGATTGGCGAAATGTCCGAGGGCACGATTAACTTAGCCCGTATGAAACAGATGAGGATCTAGATTTACTCCCTGCGCCCAACGTATTACACCCCCAAAGCCCGGTTTGGCCTAGGGGGTGCTGCTTGTTTAATAACCGTCTGAGTTATCTTCTTCAGCCACAGCACTTGCTGCACTGACATTTTTGCGGGCACCAATAAGATATAAAACCGGCAGCAACGGGCCTACCAGAACTGCAACAATATTTGTGTTGGCAAAGTGAAGCTGCGTCAAATTAAACACAAGTATAATAACTGCAATCGCCACAGCTACAGTACCTAGGGAAGATACGAATACCGCCTTCTCTTTTACATTGCAGAACCTGATGCCGTTTATGCAGTAAAACACTGTGTATACAGCCGACAGAAGCGTGAACGTATAAAAAATTCTCCAAGAAAATGCGATTGGCAGCACTGCATCCCAATAGTCCGCATTACTCAAGCCATTTATTGATATGAATAAGTTAAATACTGATCCTATCAGAAGTATGATGCTCGGCACCCTTATTAAGTTCTTGCCAGGTAGATTTGTCATAAAAATTTCTCCTTCTTCTCTAATTTACAGCTGAGAAATGCCCTCTCTACGACTTTTGAGATTTTGAGGCAACCCCCGCAGCCGCTGCATATTATCACAAAAAAGCTCATAATGCAATTGCATTTTTCAAGGGTTGCACTGGGCAAACTCAAATGCCATTTCGCTATTGAAAAAATATCCGCTAAGTGCTACAATTGGTAAAAAAATAATTAGGAGGAACAATTCACCATATGGCAAAGAAACAATTCAAATCGGAATCAAAAAGACTGCTTGACCTGATGGTCAATTCCATTTACACCCATAAGGAAATATTTCTCAGGGAACTAATCTCCAACGCCTCTGACGCAATTGACAAGCTCTGCTATATATCCCTCACCGACGACAAAGTCGGCCTAAACAGAGATGACTTTAAGATAACTATAACAGCCGACAAAGAGGCACGCACACTCACCATCACCGATAACGGCGTGGGCATGACCTCAAAGGAACTGGAAACCAACCTAGGCGTCATAGCTAAGAGCGGTTCGCTGCAGTTTAAGAAGGATATGGAAGACAAGCCCGAGGACATCGACATCATCGGGCAGTTCGGCGTGGGCTTCTATTCGGCATTCATGGTTGGAGCCCGCCTGACTGTAATCTCCCGCGCATATGGAGAAACACAGGCCAACAAGTGGAGTTCCACAGGCTCAGACGGCTACAGCATTGACCCCTGTGAAAAAGACACCCCCGGCACTGAAATTATTATCGAGTTAAAAGAGGATACGCAGGACGAGAACTACGGAGAATACCTCGAAGAGTACACCCTGACAAGCCTCATAAAGAAGTATTCCGACTATGTCCGCTGGCCCATAATAATGGATGTCACCAAGAGCCGCCAAGTGGAAACTGACGAACTTGACGATGATGGAAACAAAAAGAAAACCTGGGAAGACTACACCGAAACAGAAGTAATCAACAGCCGCGTGCCTATCTGGCAGCGCCCCAAATCAGAAGTCACGGACGAAGACTGCGCAGAATTTTATAAAGAGAAGTTTTTTGACCACTCAGACCCCACCGCTGTCATCCGCGTTTCGGCTGAGGGGCTCGTAAGCTACCGCGCAATGCTCTTTATTCCATCAGTTTCCCCATACGACTACTACACACGCGAATTCAAAGCCGGCCTTCAGCTCTATTCATCAGGTGTCATGATTATGGAACACTGCGCCGACCTGCTGCCTGAGCATTTCCGCTTTGTGCGCGGCATTGTCGATTCACCTGATTTTTCGCTTAACATCTCCCGCGAAATGCTCCAGCACGACCGCCAGCTCAAGGTCATCGCCACTAACATTGAGAAAAAAATTAAGGCAGAGCTGAAAAAAGTCATGGATGAGGACATGGAGAAATACGAAAAATTCTACAAGTCCTTCGGCGTACAGATTAAGTACGGCATCGCAAACGGCTTCGGGGCAAACAAAGACATGCTCCAGGATCTGGTGATGTTTTATTCCTCTAAAGCCCAAAAACTCATCCCGGTAGCCGAATATGTAAAGAATATGCCCGAAGAGCAGAAATACATCTACTATGCAAGCGGCGAAAATGTAACGCTTTTGGACAAGCTGCCACAGGCAGAGGCCGTGCGTGACAAGGGCTATGAAATATTATATCTGACAGAGGAAGTGGACGAGTTTGTAATCCGCATGCTCAGAACTTTTGAAGAAAAAGAATTCCGCTCTGTAAATGATGACGATCTCGGCCTCGACAGCGAAGAGGATAAGCAAGAAGCTGAAAAACAGGAAACCGAAAACAAGGAACTGCTTGAGTTTGTCAAAGAAACTCTGGGCGGCAAAATTGCCGCTGCCCGCCTATCTCAGAAGCTCAAGAGCCATCCTTGCAGCCTGGCCGCCCAAGGCGAGATTAGCCTTGAGATGGAGAAATACTTCAAGGCCATGCAGGGCCGCATGGAAAACGGTATGCCGGAAGAGTTTATGCGCGCCCAGCGCGTGCTGGAATTAAATGCCTCCCACCCCTCATTCACGGCACTCAAAAACGCCTTTGAAAATGACAAAGAAAAGGCCGCAAAGTACGCCAAAGTACTCTACGGCCAAGCCCTTCTGACTGCAAGCGTACCGCTGGACGACCCCGCAGAATTTTCGGAACTGGTAAACGATTTGCTGTTTGGGTAATGCCCCCTTAACTAGCTCATCACCTTCTGCATCAGCCAAATCCCGGCATTAAACCACCAAGGCTCCATATATTTTTTGACATTCCCAAGCTCCTTGGGGATGTCAATATTTTGTGGGCATTTCTTGACACAGGCTCCGCAGCTTGTGCAAAACTTTGCGCGGGCATGCTTTTCGGGATTATTCGCAGCGGTGCTGGT
>WQRL01000073.1 GCA_009786775.1 Oscillospiraceae bacterium | reverse complement strand
TTCATGGAAAATCATGTAGGCATTGCAGGGCTCGGCGTTTATTTGCCGAAAAACATTATGACCGCAAAGGACATTTCCGACAAAACCAAGGGCGTCTGGTCAGAGCAGGCTGTTATAGATAAACTTGGCGTCATCCGCAAGCCCATCCCGGGCGACGGTGACGGAGCACAGGCCATGGGGCTTTACGCCGCACAAGCTGCTCTAAAAGATGCTGCAATAGATGCCAAGGAGATTGATGTGGTACTTTGCATGACTGAGGAGTGGAAGGAATACCCCCTCACAACGTCCGCAAACTACACCATTGAAGGCATCGGCGCAGTTAACGCCTGGGGCATCGACATCCAGAACAGATGCTGCACCTGCGTATCGGCTGTCAAAATTGCCAAGGACATGCTCCTGGCTGACGAGAGCATAAACACAATCCTCATAGCAGGCGGATACCGCAACGGCGACCTAGTGGACTATGAAGATAGCGAAACTTCATTCATGTTCGACTTAGCAGCAGGCGGCGGAGCTATGATACTAAGGAAGAACCTGGGCAAAAACCTCGTGCTTGGAAGCCATATAATCTCAGACGGCTCCCTATCCCGCTCAGCTGGCGTGCGCATAGGAGGCACGGAGGAGCCCGTCACACCTGAGAATTTCGACCAATATTATATCCTGCGCGTAATGGAACCCGATATTATGAAAAATAGGCTAAAAGAGGTTTCATCCGTAAACTGGATTGAGTGTATAGACAAGGCCTTTGAGAAGTCCAAAATCGACAAGCGGATTGACTACTTGGCAATGCTTCACTTTAAGCGCTCAGCACACTTGGCATTTCTTGAGTCAAACGGCCTGACCCCTGAGCAGAGCATCTATCTTGAAGACTACGGGCACTTAGGGCAAATTGACCAGATTCTTTCTATTGACCTTGCACGCAAATCAGGCAAGCTCAAAGATGGAGATAATATTGTAATGTTAGCTGCCGGAATAGGCTACACATGGGCGGCAAACGTAGTAAAATGGGGGGCGGTGTAACAGATATTAAACTGCGGACACCTCGAATCGAGGTATAAATGGAAAAGATGGTATAAACAATATTTAATTATAGGAGAAAGTTAATGAAAAAAATTCTAGTATGCCTCATCGTTTTGACTCTGTCACTGGCTGTATTCGCATGCGGCAATGACACTCCCGCAGCTCCGGCTAACGGCGGCGACACACCTGCAGCAGCAAACCCCATCGTAATCGGCGCGATTACATCACTCAGCGGCGCACTGCAAGATTATGGCGAGCAATTCCAGCGCGGCTTTTACCTAGGCCTTGAATACATGACAGACGGCACTATGGAAGTAGCCGGGCGTCCGATTCAAGTGGTGTGGGAAGACACAACCAATGTTCCTGACGTAGCACGCGAGAGAACCCTCTCCCTTCTCGAAAGAGGCGTTGACATCGTAACAGGCTTTGCAGCCTCCGGCGATGCCATGGCGAGCCTTGCTCTGTTTGAAGAGTTTCAAACCGTAGCAGTTATCGAGCCTGCCGCAGCCGACGCCATTATCGCCTATCCAAACTGGAACGAGTTTATTTTCCGTACCGGCAGAACCTCAGGCCAAGATGCCCTTGCCATGATGTCAGTACTTGAGCGCAATGCAGCCCCAGGCTCAACTATTGCAGCGATAGCACCTGACTCCACATTTGGCTATGCGATGATAGACCCATTTAGAATCGCTGTAGACAACGCAGG
Source organism: Oscillospiraceae bacterium (assembly GCA_009786775.1). Taxonomy (GTDB): domain Bacteria; phylum Bacillota; class Clostridia; order Oscillospirales; family Oscillospiraceae; genus WRMH01. The sequence continues at coordinate 5,991 of WQRL01000073.1, read as the reverse complement.
CTTTGAGTTTGTTCAAGCAGAGTTTATACCTGTTGACACCACAGACTTCAGCCCGTTTCTCATGCGCATCAGAAACCTAGCCCCTGATTATCTATACTTGGTTTGGGCCGGCGCGAACAATCCTTGGACTCAGCTAATGGAGCTTGACCTCATGGGCGCAGGCATCAATATGATCACAGGTGCTCCTGAGATTGCCGCCCTACAGCCAATGCTGCCTCTCGCCCACGCAAATGCTATCGGCTTTTGCATCTATCACTTTGAGCTTCCTCAAAATGAACCTATGAATGACTGGCTTGTGGAAGAACACAAAGCGCGTCATAACGCACCTCCTGACATCTTCGTATCCGGCGGCATGGCAGCGGCTTCCGCTATTGTTACAGCTCTTGAACTCACAGGCGGCGATACAAACCACGAAGTTCTGATCCCAACAATGAGAGGCATGAGATTCCCCTCTCCGACAGGTGAGCGCTGGTTCCGCTATGAGGATCACCAAGCAATGCAAAATCTGTTTGAAATTGAGTTTGTTTACATCCCCGGCCGTGATTACGCAGTTCCTCAATTCGTCCGCGTAATTCCTGCTGAAGAAGTTATGAACCCAATCATGAACAGACCATAGGCCGCACAAACTAAATTAGCCACTTAGACACAATAAACAGCACCCGTACTCGCAAGCCGGGCACGGGTGCTGTAAAATTTTTCTAATCGGAGGCAGAAGAAACTATGATTGCAAATTTCGACGGCAAAGACATCCACTATGAGGTTTATGGCGAAGGCCCGGCTCTGGTTGTGCTAAATGGGATAATGATGTCCACAGCGAGCTGGAAGCCGTTTATCAGCGCCTTTTCAAAAAATAATAAATTAGTTCTCATCGACTTTCTTGACCAAGGCCAGTCCCACAAGATGGACGGGGGGTATCCTTTTACAATTCAGGCTGATGTAATAAAATGCGTTCTGGATACACTTAAAATAAGCGAGGCTCATATTTCCGGAGTGTCCTACGGTGCTGCTGTGGCGATGCACTTTGCACTCAAATACCCAGCTTACGTAAACCGCCTTGCGTTATTTAACTGTATCCCCTACACATCCTCATGGCTTGCAGACATCGGTGAAGGCTGGAAAACAGCCAGGGTTACGCCTGAAACTTATTACCAGATGACAATTCCAGTCATTTATTCCATGGAATTTTATAACAGCCGCACTGACTGGCTCAACACCAGAAAAGAGTTTCTCATCTCAAATGTTTTCAATAATCCCGTTTTTCTCGATGCGATGGAGCGGCTCACCGATAGCATGTATGCACACAATTTAAGGGATGAGCTTTGCAGCATCAGTGCCAAAACCCTAGTAGTGGGCGGCAGCAGCGACTACCTCACCCCGCTGCCTGAGCAAAAATTCATCGCTGACCGTATTCCGGATTCCAGCCTGGTGATAATCGACAATTGCGGGCACGCCAGTATGTACGAAAAACCCGACAGCTTCACGGCGCTGCTGCTAGGGTTTATAAATTCCGAATCTATTGTAACATAGGCGGTTATAAGGTTTAGCTCAGTTAATCTAACTCCGCCCCTGTCAAACTAAGCCGTGGCTTAATTTGACAGGGGCGGAGTTTTCTGGCCTGCATACCGGGCCTTATTTTTGTGTTTTGGTGCGCAAACGCAATATTGCGGTGCGCGCCCTACGCCTCAAAAGCCTGCTTTAGATCGGCGATTATATCGTCGATGTGCTCTGTGCCGATTGAAAGTCTTATTGAGTTGGGCTTGATTTCCTGCTCGGCCAGCTCCGCTTCGTTTAGCTGGGAGTGGGTTGTGCTGGCGGGGTGGATTACAAGCGACTTTGAATCTGCAACATTTGCCAGCAATGAGAAAAGCTCAAGGTTGTCAATAAACTTCCTGGCGCGGATCGCATCGCCTTTAATTTCAAATGTGAAAATCGTGCCTGCGCCGTTGGGGAAATACCTCTTGTATAGTTCGTGGTCGCAGTGAGTTTCCAGCATCGGGTGATTTACAATCTCAACTTCGGGATGATTCTTCAGAAACTCCACTACTTTAAGTGAGTTCTCAACATGGCGCTCCACCCGGAGCGACAGCGTTTCAAGGCCTTGCAGGAACAAAAATGAGTGGAAGGGGCTGATTGTTGAGCCGGTGTCCCTCATTAGTGTTACCCTGGCCTTGATTATGTATGCCAAGTTGCCTACAACATCAGTAAGCACAGCACCATGATAGCTCTTGAGCGGCTTTGAGAGCCCTGGGAACTTGTCATTTGCTGCCCAGTCAAACTTGCCGCCATCTACTATTACGCCGCCAATGCATGTGCCGTGGCCGCCGATGAACTTCGTGGCAGAGTGTACAACTATGTCTGCGCCGTGCTCAAACGGGCGGAATAGGTAAGGTGTCGCAAAGGTATTGTCCACAATTAGCGGAATGCCATGCTTATGAGCTATTTCCGCCACAGCATCCACATCGACAATAGTTGAGTTGGGGTTGCCGAGAGATTCAATGAATATCGCCTTGGTGTTGTCTTTGATGGCCTTCTCGTAATTTTCAGGGTCTCCGCCCTCGACAAATGTTGTTGTAATGCCGAAATCAGGGAGTGTGTGGGCGAAGAGGTTGTAGGTGCCGCCGTAAATGCGCTTATCCGACACTATATGATCCCCTGCTGTAGCTATGTTTTGAACCGCGTATGTAATGGCGGCCGCACCTGACGATGTAGCTAGAGCAGCCACGCCTCCCTCAAGTGCCGCAATGCGTTTTTCAAATACATCCGAGGTCGGGTTCATAAGCCTAGTATAAATATTTCCCGGCTCTGACAGATTAAACCTGCCCGCCGCCTGTTCGCTGTCCTTGAATACATAAGATGTTGTCGCATAAATCGGCACAGCTCTGGCATCCGTTGAAGAGTCAGGGTTTTCTTGCCCAACGTGCAGTTGCAGGGTTTCAAATTTATAGTGCTTTGACATGTTTCTTCCTTCTTTCTACTTTTATTAAATTATTGCCGGGCTACCCCAATTCAATCATTTTGTCTATACATATGCGGGCTTGGGCAATCGTTTCAGGATCAAGGGTAATCTCTTCGCCGCCTGTGCCCTTAACACAGTTTAGAACGTCTACAAGTGTGTTTATTTTCATGTTTGGACACATGAGCTTGTGGGACAGGCCATAGAAGTTTTTATCAGGGCAACGGTACTGCAAGTGTTCTGAGATGCTAAGTTCCGTGCCGATTATGAATTCTTTGTGATCTGAGTTTTCTGCATATTGCATAATGCCGGATGTGGAACCCACATAATCTGCAAGGGCAACCACGTCGGGCACGCATTCAGGGTGCACAAGCAGCAGGGCATCAGGATGCCGCGCCTTCGCTTTTTCCACATCCCTGACATTCACTGCCGCATGAATCGGGCACCCGCCCTGCAGGAGCTTGAAATTCTTGTCAGGCAGTTGCTTTGCCACATAGTCCCCCAAGTTGCAGTCAGGCAAAAACAAAATGTCCTTATTGGGGATGTTGCTCACTATCTTCACTGCTGATGACGACGTTACGCACACATCACAGATTGTTTTCAGCTCGGCTGTCGTGTTGATGTATGCCACCACCGTGTAGCTGGGGTACTGCTCCTTGACAGAGCTTATTAGAGCTCTGTCCATTTGCTCTGCCATGGGGCAGCCTGCCTCGGGGTGGGATAGGAACACTGTCTTGTCAGGAGAGAGTATCTTGACAGTTTCTGCCATGAATCTCACACCGCACATTATTACATTCTTGTTTCCCACCTTGCTGGCTTCCACGCTGAGCTGGTATGAATCCCCTGCAAAGTCAGCTATTTCAACTATTTCTCTCGCCTGATAGCTGTGTGCAAGGATGCAGATGTCTTTTTCTTTTTTTAGCCGAAGAATCTCAGCTTGTATTTCATTAATAGTCATCGCCATGACAGTTCCTTTCTTTGGCTAATTTTAGTGTCCCCCGCAGCCTTCACAGTCTAGGTCACAGCCTACAAGAGGAAGAGGGTCATTGCCCTGTTGCTTGTAGTAGTCTGTGATGGCCGCTCTGATGGCCTGTTCTGCCAGCACACTACAGTGGATTTTTTCATTGGGGAGCCCGTCCAGAGCTTCGGTGACGGCCTTGTTTGTTATGTTCAGCGCCTCTTTGAGAGTTTTGCCTTTGACGAGTTCCGTCGCCATGGACGATGTGGCAACTGCTGCGCCACAGCCGAATGTCTTAAAGCTCACATCGGTGATTATGTCATTTTCAATCTTCATATAAATTTTCATGATGTCGCCGCATTTTGCGTTGCCCACTTCACCGACAGCGTTGGCTGTTTCAAGCTCACCCACATTGCGCGGATTTGCAAAATGTTCCATTACTTTCTCTGAGTACATTTCTATCTCCTTAATCTTTATAGCCGGCCGCAATATGCGCCCCCGCTGTATTCGTTAATAAATTATTTGTTTTCTTATTATTCCCCGTCCCAGACCGGCGACATTTTGCGCAGTTTGGCCACGACACCGGTTAACTTCTCCACTACAAAGTCTATTTCTTCATCAGTGGTATCCTCGCTCAGGGAGAGGCGCAGGGAGCCGTGGGCTACTTCGTGGGGCAGACCTATGGCTAAAAGCACATGTGAGGGGTCTAGGGAGCCTGACGAACAAGCAGAACCCGATGACCCGCAGATGCCGAAGTGGTCAAGCATTAACAGCATCGACTCCCCTTCTATGGCCTCAAATACGAACGAAGCTATCCCCGGAAGCCTGTTTACAGGATCTCCCGTGAGCGCACTGCGCGGTATTTTCAAAAGCTCTGCCACAAGCCTGTCGCGCTTTGCTGCAAGTTTTGTTTGCGGAAGCTGCGAAACCCTGTAATTTAGCGCAGCGGCAAGCCCCGCAATGCCTGCGACATTCTCTGTTCCTGAACGCGCCCCATGCTCCTGCCCTCCTCCGTGGATTAGAGGGGGAAGAAGTTTTAGGTTTTTTTTCTTAAAGAGCACACCCACGCCTTTAGGAGCGCCGAGTTTGTGCCCTGAGAGCGTGAGCATGTCAACGCCCATCTCCGCAACATCTATAGGGATGCTGCCGGCAGCCTGCACCGCATCGGTGTGCAGCAGGACATCTCTCGCCTTTGCTATTTTGCTTATCTCGGAAATGGGCAAAATCGTCCCAATCTCGTTGTTTGCAGTCATAATTGAGATGAGAACAGTATCTTCCCTTATGGCATTTTCAAGTTCGCTTAGCGAAATCTGTCCAAATTTATCCACACCAAGATATGTTACTTCACAGCCCTGTGTTTGAAGATATTCGGCTGTCTTTAATACCGCAGGGTGCTCAATCGCCGATGTTATTATGTGATTTCCCTTGTCTTTTCTCAGGGCAACTGCTGATTTGAGCGCCCAGTTATTTGCTTCGGTTCCGCTGCCTGTGAAGAAAATCTCTCCAGCTTGAGCGCCTATTGCCGCCGCCACAATGCCTCTGGCATTTTCAATAGCAGCCTTTGCGTCTCTGCCTACCGAGTAAATCGAAGACGGATTGCCGTAGCTATCTCCCAAAAATGGGAGCATCGCGTCCAGCGCAGCCTTTGACACTCTCGTGGTGGCAGCATTATCTAAATACACTAATTTTTCCATTGCCAACCTCGAATTTCTAATTATTAAAGTGCCGTGCAGTCAGCCCCAACATTTCCGTCCATAAAGTCACGGAGTGTTGTGCTTTCTACGTAATTATCAATGAGCCTATGCAGCCCTTCCCAAAATGAAACAGTTCTGCAAATCTCATACCTCTCGCATTGGTTTACTTCATCCTCAAGACAAGCCACCGGAGCCAGCTTGCCCTCTATCGCCCTTAGTATTTCGCCAACAGTATATTGCTCTGGCTTTCTAGTCAGATGATACCCTCCGCCGGATCCGCGCACACTGCGCAGTAGGCCCGACCGGGTCAAGCTGGTAACTATTTGCTCTAAATACTTAACAGAAATGCCCTGCCGCTCAGAAACATCCTTAATCGGCACACGCAC
>WQRL01000072.1 GCA_009786775.1 Oscillospiraceae bacterium | reverse complement strand
GCGGGTTTCGGGGGCGCGCCCGCCTTTTTCCAGTTCGTTTCTCGGTTTTCTAAAAATTGCTCCAAATGCCATTATTCTCCACCTCGCTTCTGAATGAAGTCAGTATAGTAGTCACCGCTCTGAAACTCAGGGTCAGAGATGTATTCCAGTTGGTCGTCTATATTGTTTTGCACACCGTCTATAACCAGTTCGCAAAGAGCTGCGTGCATCTTCCGTATGGCCTCTTCCCTAGTTGAGGCGTGAACCATCAGCTTGCCTACCAGGGCATCGTAGTGAACAGGTATTACATAGCTTGTCCAGAGCGCAGTGTCAAATCTCACTTCAGGTCCGCCGGGGACATGGAAAAATGCTACTTTGCCGACTGTCATTGCGTTTATCCTGCATTCGATGGAATGACCTGTGAGAACTACATCTTCTTGTTTGAAGTCTAGCTTCACCCCTGCTGCAATACGGATTTGCCATTTCACTATGTCAATTCCTGTGACCTGTTCCGTGATTCCGTGCTCAACCTGAAGCCTTACATTCATCTCCATGAAGTATATGTTGCCGCTCTTGTCGAGAAGAAATTCCAGAGTGCCTGCGTTTAGGTAATTCACCGCTTTGGCAGCTTTTTTGGAAACCTCATAGAGCTTCTTGCGCAGCTTTTCGCTCACAGCCGTGGATGGAGCTTCTTCAAGCAGCTTCTGGTTTTTGCGCTGAATAGAGCACTCCCGTTCGCCGAGGCAGACTATGGAGCCATATTCATCGGCCAGAAGCTGTACTTCTATATGTTTTGTCGGGTAAATGAGCTTTTCGATGTACAGGGCCCCATCTCCGAAAGCTGCCAGAGCTTCTTGCGTTGCAATGCTAAAGGCACTTTCAAGCTCCTCAGGCGAGTCCACCCGCCTGATGCCCTTTCCGCCGCCGCCTGCACGGGCTTTGAGAAGAAGGGGGTAGCCTATATCATCCGCCGCCTTGGAAGCCTCTTTTACATTGGGAAGCATCTCCGTACCGGGAATAATCGGCAAGCCTGCCTTGCTCATAATTTGGCGGGCTGAAATTTTGTCGCCCATTTTGGCCAGAATATCTGACTTGGGACCGATGAATGCAATGCGGTTTTTTTCACACAGGTCTGCAAGGCGTGTGCTTTCTGAGAGGAAGCCGTAGCCCGGGTGGATAGCCTGCACTCCTGTGGCGATTGCCGCGCTTATAATCCGCTCTGCGTTTAGATAGCTCTCGCTAGGTGCTGCTGCACCTATGCAGACGCTTTCATCAGCGAGTGCCACATGCATTGCACTTTTGTCAGCTTCCGAATAAACAGCGACAGATGCAATGCCCATTTCTTTGCAGGCACGTATTATCCGTATTGCAATTTCGCCTCTGTTGGCGATTAGAATTTTTGAAAACATTGTCTTTCCCCAATCATTGAGTTAGTGGGTAAATGCATTTTGGGCCTATACCAGCGCGAAGGAAAATTCCGCTTTGAGTGCGAGCTTGCCATCTACCTTCATCTCTCCTGCGGCAAAGTAAAATGGCGGTCTTTTTTTAGTTATGACACACTCGGTTTCAATCACATCCCCCGGCTTTACCGGAGATTTGAAGCGGGCTGATGTGATGCCTGTAAAGTAAGGAGTGATGCCCGATTGTATTTCGCCGCTGAGCAGAACACAGGTGGACTGGGCGAGAATTTCACACAGTATAACACCGGGCACTACCGGATTTCCTGGAAAATGGCCGTCGAGAAACCATTCGTCGCCACGCACAGTGTACTTCCCATGCGCCTTGCCATCTATTACTTCCGCTTCTTCCACAAGAAGCATGCTATCCCTGTGGGGTAAGATTTTCTTAATCGCTTCTTGATTCATAACTTAATTCCCCGATACGTCGATGCGGAAAAGTGGCTGGCCAAATTCTACAACTTGCTTGTTCTCCGCCAAAATTTCAACCACAACCCCTGCCTTGTCGGCGTGGATCTCGTTAAGCATTTTCATAGCTTCAAGCAGGCACAGGGTTTCGCCCTTGCTGACCTTGTCGCCGACTTTTACAAAGGCATCCTTGCCTGGCTCTGAGGAAGCGTAGAAAGTGCCTACAGTTGGCGACTTAACCTCGTGCAAAACCGAGGCCGCAGCGGTTGGCTGCGCTTCTTCACGCGGGCCTGCTGCCAAAACCGGATTAGCGGCTTGCGCTTCAATATGCGCTACAGGTGCTGCAAAAACGGGAGCTGCATGACGCTCCAGCCTTATTGATTCCCCACGGGAGTTTAAGTCCAGCGTAGTAAGCCCCATGTCAATCATTATCTGGGCTAATTCTCTAATTTCCTTGTTTTCCATTATTGTTTTTCCTTTCAAGTAAACGCGCAGTTAACTGTTGGCCTTAAACGCAACACATGCGTTATGCCCGCCGAATCCTAAAGAAACCGACATTGCAAGTTCCACCGGAGCCTGCCTTGCCTCTAAGGGGACATAGTCCAAATCGCATTCAGGGTCTGGCTCTTTAAGCCCGATTGTCGGGGGTATAACCTTTTTCCCCAGTGCCAAAATGGCTATGATGGCTTCCACTGCACCCGCAGCACCCAGCATGTGCCCTGTCATGGATTTAGTCGAACTGACAAGAATGTTTCCTGTATATCCGTCAAAAGCGCGTTTTATAGCCTTTGTTTCTGCCGCATCGTTTAGAGGTGTGCCTGTACCATGCGCGTTTATGTATATTACCCCCTCAGGTGAACCCGACTCTTTATATGCGTCAGAAATCGCTCTGGCTGAGGATTCTCCGTCAGGTGTGGGGGCTGTGATATGGTGTGCATCGCAAGTGGAACCATAGCCGCTGACTTCGGCGTAGATTTTCGCCCCCCTAGCCTTGGCATGTTCATATTCCTCTAGGATAAGCGCCCCTGCCCCTTCACCAATTACAAAACCGCCACGCCTTTTGTCAAAGGGCAGTGATGCAGCATCGGGGTCGGATGAGGTGGTGAGAGCCGTCATGTTTTGAAAACCTGAAACTCCCATGCGGGCGATTACAGCCTCACTGCCACCTGCGATGGCTCCGTCGGCATAGCCGTGTTTAATAGCCCGGTACGCAGTTCCGATAGCATCTGTGCCTGTGGCACAGGCTGTAATTACAGCGGTGCAGGAACCTTTGGCCTTAAACCGTATGGCCAGATTGCCTGCTGCAAGATTCGGTATCATCATGGGTATAAACAGCGGTGACACCTTCCGTGAGCCGCCTGAAAGCAGTTTTTCGATTTCCGTTTCAAATGTTTCCATACCGCCGATGCCTGAGCCAAAGCAAACATCAAATCTCTCGGGTGCTATTTGCCCCTCGATACCGCTGTCCTTCACAGCCTGTGACGCAGCCGCAATGGCATAGATTGAATACAAGTCAAGCCTGCGCACTTCGCCTTTTTCCAGATACTCCAGAGGGTCGAAGTCTTTGACTTCCGCCGCTAATGAGGCCTTGTATCCTTCAAGGTCAAATCTGGTTATCGGCCCAAAGCCATGCTTGCCTGCGGCCAAGTTCGCCCACATTGTTTCAATATCATTTCCAATTGGAGTAATCGCACCTAGCCCGGTAACAACAACTCTCCTCATATAGCCAGACCTCCGTCAACGCAGATAACCTGCCCTGTGACATAATCTGCACTACACAAAAATGCCGCAAGGTCCGCAATTTCTTCAGGTGTGCCAACGCGCCCTAGAGGTATGGCAGCCTTTAAGTCTTTCTCATTGGGCAGGTCCTCAGTCATATCTGTTTTGATAAAGCCCGGTGCTATGGCGTTACTTGTAACATTTCTGGAAGCGAGTTCCTTGGCCATGGTCTTGGTAAGGCCTATAAGTCCAGCTTTTGACGCTGAATAGTTGGCCTGCCCTGCATTGCCGAACACCCCTGCAACAGAGCTTATGTTTATTATTTTCCCTGAACGGTTTTTTAGAAAAACTGGTGAGCAATGTTTGATGAAATTAAACGCACCCTTTAGGTTAACATTTATCACATCGTCAAATGCTTCTTCTTTCATAGTCATTATCAGGCTGTCGCGGGTTATGCCTGCATTATTTACAAGAATGTTTACCGTGCCAAATCTTGCCTTGACGGCATCGACTGTCTGTTTCGCAGCTTCAAAATCAGAAACATCACATGTAAACGCCTCAGCTTCCACGCCCAATGCGCGCAGCTCGTCACAAGTTTGCTCCGCAGTCTGCGGATTGCCAATGTCCACCACGGCAATATTAGCGCCTTGCTGGGCAAGTTTGACGGCAATAGCCTTGCCGATACCGCGTGAACCGCCTGTTATTAGTGCTACTTGTCCTTTTAACATAGGGTACCTTCCCTTCTTATTAGCCTTATTGGTTTTGTAGATATTTGTTTGAGCCTGCTGCCTGCAATGGCTAAATCCGCCGATGACAGGCTGCCGCCAAGTTTTATTTTGCGCAGCCTTCTACAGCAGCTTGCAGGCTTTCGCTATCCTCTACATTAAATACTTTAACATCTGGGTTTATGCGTGAAACTAGGCCTGCCAGGGTTTTGCCCGGACCTGCTTCAACGAAGGTGTCTGCGCCTGCTTCTACCATGTTCTCTACGGCTCTGCGCCACATTACGGGGCTGCAAATTTGCTTTGCAAGCAGGGGCTTAATCTCTTCACCGTATGGCTTTGCCGTGAGGTTTGAGTACAGCGTAACTTGCGGCTGCGCTATGCTCACTGCTCCGAGCACATCTTCAAAGGCCTCTGCCGCACCTGCCATAAAGGGGCTGTGAAATGCTCCGCCCACTTTGAGGGGCATCGCCCTGCCGCCATTTTCCTTGACATGGGCAATAAAGCCGTCGAGTTGATCCTTCAAGCCTGCCACTACCACCTGCCCGTCACAGTTGAAGTTTACGGGGTGAATATTGTCAAAATCGTTACACAGGGTAATTACTTTCTCATCAGAAAGTTTCAAAACTGCCGCCATGCCTGCCGAAATTGTTTCGGAAGCCTGTTGCATGAGCTTGGCTCTGGCGCAAACCAGCTTGAAACCTTCCTCATAGGACACCGCTCCCGAAAATGTCAGCGCCGCAACTTCACCTAGGGAAAATCCCGCAAGCATGCTGGCACTGATGCCAGCTTCTTTGAGAGCCGCTGCCGCCGCCAAGTCAACACAGTAGACACAGGGCTGGGTGTTTTCCGTCACTGCCAGTTCTTCCGAGCTGCCTGAAAAGCATTGCTCAATTGTTCCTGGCCTTATCTTCTCAGCTATATCAAATACTTCGCGGGCAGCACTGCTGAAATCATAGAGAGCCTTGCCCATTCCTGTGTACTGGGCACCTTGCCCCGAAAACATAAATACTATTTTACCCATTTACTTGCGCTCCGTAAGATGGCTTCCGCCTCTTCAAAAATTTCTTTTATCATCTCTGCCGCAGGCTGCTCTTTTCTAATCATGCCTGCAATCTGGCCGGCGAGGAAGCAGCCCTTTTCGCTATCCCCCTCCATTGCAGCTAGCCTAAGTGCCCCCGCTGCAAGCTCTTCAAGCTCCGTGTCGGACACATTGCTATCATACTCAGCCTTATTATACTCTCTCGAAAATGGAGTTTTGATACTTCTAACAGGGTGCCCCAGCCTTTTCCCTGTCGCTATAGTGGAAACATCTGTAGCCTTAAGCACTTTGTTCTTGTATGTTGGATGCACTATGCATTCATCTGCAACAAGGAATCGGGTTCCAAGCTGCACTCCCTGCGCTCCAAGCATCAGCGCCGCAGCCACGCCGCGTCCATCTGCGATTCCGCCTGCTGCAATTACAGGAAGGTCTACAGCGTCGCACACCTGAGGTACGAGAGTTAACGTGGTGGATTCACCCACATGCCCTCCGCTCTCACAGCCTTCGGCTATAACCGCCGACGCACCCGCCTTTGCAACAAGTTTTGCCATTGCTACCGAAGCGACGAGTGGTATAACTTTTATCCCTGCCGCAGCCCACTTGTCCATGAACTTAGAAGGGTTTCCCGCCCCGGTTGTGACTACGGGAACCTTCTCCTGCGCTACAACATCTGCGACTTCCTGCGCAAATGGGCTCATGAGCATTATGTTTACGCCAAAAGGCTTGTCCGTAAGCTCACGGGCCTCATGTATTTGCTTGCGCAGATACTGCGCATCCGCATTCATCGCCGAGATTATGCCAAGCCCACCGCCGTTACTCACGGCGGCGGCCAGTTTCGCTTCTGATATCCAAGCCATACCGCCTTGGAATATCGGATACTCTATGCCTGCTAAATCGCAAACAGGTGTTTTAATCATATTGATTCCTCCATAGGTGCACTCGGGCGCACAGCAACCTTAAACTTTGGATTCTATGAACTTTGCAAGAGCGCCAACTGTGTCAAATTTGTCTTCAAGTTCAAGCTCTACACCGAGCTCTTCTTCAAATCTCATCACCATCTCAACGATGTCCAAAGAGTCAACACCTAGTTCTTCAAAGGTTGTTTCCTCGTTGATGTCTGCTACGTCGCTTCCAACGTGGTCAGCGATGACTTCTGCAATCTTTTCAAATACGTTCATTTTTTTGTTTCTCCTTAAAAATTGTAATTATTGTCTATGCAAAGGCGGCCTTAACTGCCCGCAGGCAGAACTCTCCGCCCCTGCATGAGCTCACTTAAATTATGCTACGCTTCCCATTTGATTACACAGGCTGCGCTTGTCAGGCCTGCGCCGAATGCCGCCATAGCTATGTAATCCCCATCCTTAAGCCTGCCTGAGCGGACCAGCTCATCCGCTAAAATCGCCACGCTTGCCGCAGAGGTGTTGCCTGTTATCTCTATATTTTTAAGGCAGCGCTCGGGCTTTATGCCGAATTTTTTCACAGCGAAATCTATAATCCGCGCATTGGCCTGATGTGGAATTACCCACGCAATCTCGTCCATTGTAAGGCCTGCCTTTTCAACGGCATCCGCAAGATCTGTACACATGGCATTTACAGCAAACTTAAATACCTCTTGCCCATTCATGTAGATATACGGCTCGCGGGGCTCGACTTCATAAAAAGGCGACATACCGTGAAAACTGGGTATTCTCAGCACCGCATCACCGCCCTTGGCCACAAGTTTTGACGAGATATACGAATTCCCTGGCCCCAGCACCATCGCGCCAGCTCCATCGGCAAAAATAACTGCCGTACTCCTATCCGTCCAGTCTGCGCAGCGCGTCAGCCGCTCTGCACCGATTATAAGTATCTTCTTATACCCCATCGCAAAGAATCCCGCAGCAGTTTCAAGCATGTAAATAAAGCCTGTACAGCCTGCATTTATATCCATTGCAGGGCATGACGCCTCTATTTTGTTCTGCACTGAGCAGGCCAGCGACGGTGCGGCATTGTCTGCTGAAACAGTTGCACACAAAATCATGTCCAGCTCCTCAGGCTTAGTACCGCTCATCTCAAGGGCAGCTATGGCAGCCCCTGCTGCTAGGTCTGTTGTTGTTTCGGTTGTGCACACGCGGCGCTGGCGTATGCCGACACGCTGCTGTATCCACTCATCTGACGTATCGAGAAACTCTGAAAGCTCCTCATTTGTTACAGTGCGCTGCGGCAAACAGCTACCCGTGCCAAGAATCTTAAAACTCATTTACTCGCCTCAATACTTTTCTCAAAATAACTATCCAGCTTGGTTATAACTCTAACCAAAGCACTCTTCTCATCGTCGGCCAGCCCCTCTTCAAGCTGCTTAATCATCACCATGTGGAAATGCATGTGCAACATAAAAAGTTTGCGCCCCACGCGCGTCAAGGTGACCCTTATAACACGCCCATCAA
>WQRL01000071.1 GCA_009786775.1 Oscillospiraceae bacterium | reverse complement strand
GTGACAGAAAAAGGGGTTATTTCTTGCAAATCCGTTATTTTGGCCACAGGGGGTATGTCCTATCCCGGCACAGGTTCGACAGGGGATGGGTATGAAATGGCAAAGTCGCTAGGGCATAATGTTACGGAGCTGCGCGGCTCCCTCGTCCCGCTTGTTGCCGAGCCTGAAGTCTGCGGCATGATGCAGGGGCTGGCTCTGAAAAATGTTCAGATGTCTGTTTTTGACGGCGGCAAAAAGCCTGTTTTTGTAGATTTTGGTGAATTATTATTCACTCATTTTGGACTTTCCGGCCCTCTGGCTCTTTCTGCAAGTGCCCATATGCGGCAGTTTGATAAAAAAAGCTACTATGCAGTGATTGACCTCAAGCCCGCCCTGGATGAAAAGAAGCTGGATTTGCGGGTTTTGAGGGATTTTGAGAAGTATAAGAGCCGCGATTTTTCTAATTCTCTAGGGGAACTGCTGCATAAGTCTATGATTTGCGTTATAGTCGAAAAATCAGGCATTTCGCCGGTGAAGAAGGTTCATTCAGTTAGCCGCGAAGAGAGGCTGCGGCTGGTAAGTTTAATTAAGGCACTGCGCATTGATATAAGCGGGCCGCGGCCTGTTGAGGAGGCCATTATAACCTCCGGCGGGGTTTCGCTTAAAGAAATTAATCCCAAGACTATGGAATCAAAGTTTGTACAGGGGCTGTTTTTTGCCGGTGAAATTATTGACGCAGATGCCTATACCGGGGGGTATAACCTACAGATTGCATGGTCTACAGGCTATGCTGCGGGCGGTGCCGCCGCAAGTTTGACAACTAATATATGAGGACGGTAAAAAATGGAAAACAGGAGTATTGCGCTAGACGGACCTGCCGGGGCGGGGAAGAGCACGCTTTCGAAGAGGGCTGCTAAACACTTTGGTATTATCTATGTTGACACAGGTGCGCTGTACCGGTGCGTAGGCCTTTATGCGCTGAGGCGCGGCGTGGATTCCCGGGATGAACCAAATGTGACAAAGCTGCTGCCTGAAATTTCCCTTGAGATGAAATATGACAATGATGGCATCCAGCGCATGCTCTTAAATGGCGAAGATGTCACTGATGAGATAAGAATTCCCGAAGCGTCAAAGTATGCTTCCGATGTTTCGGCGATGAAATCTGTGAGGGCATTTCTGCTTTCTATGCAGCGCGAGATGGCTGTTAAGTATGATACAATAATGGACGGCAGGGATATAGGAACTGTGGTTTTGCCTGATGCAGGGCTTAAAATTTTTATAACTGCCGAGCCTAAGAAGAGGGCGTATAGGAGGTATTTGGAGCTGCTGGAAAAAGATCCCGGCACTAAGCTGGAAGATGTTGAGGCGGCGATGCTCTCCCGTGACAAAAATGACAGTGAGCGTGAAGCTGCTCCGCTAAAGGCGGCCGATGACGCTGTGATTTTGGATACCACAGAACTTAACCTTGAAGAGAGCTTTGAGGCATTATGCAATTTAATTACAGAGAGGTTTTTCCGACATGAGCCACAAGTTAAAGAAGAAAGCAAGTTACAAGTTTTATAGAGGGGCTTTTCACCTGACCCGTGCGTTTTTTGGGCTATTCTGCTGGCTGGATATCAGAGGGCAGGATAAAATCCCCAAGGGAGCTGCCATGGTGTGCTCCAATCATTCAAGCCTGACAGATCCGCTTTTTGTTGCATTTGCATTCGGAGTTAACTGCTTTTTGCATTTTATTGCCAAGATTGAGCTTTTCAAAATTCCTGTTTTGTCATGCATCGTCGTAAAGCTCGGAGCTATAAGCGTAGACAGGGATATGCAGGACATTGAAACGATAAAGCAGACACTTTCCCACTTTAAGAAAGGTGAGAAGGTAGCTATTTTCCCTGAAGGCACAAGGGCAACACACTATAACCAGATTGAACCCAAGAGCGGTGCCGTGAAAATTGCAGAACGCGCAGGGGTTCCGATTGTGCCGATTTTTGTACCCCGCCGGAAGAAAATTTTCCAAAAGCTCACCCTCATAATAGGTGAGCCGTACCAGGTCGAAAGATTGTCCGGCAGACGCTCGGCGGAGGAGTACCAGCTTCTTGCAAATGATTTAATGAGCCGCATTGAGTCGCTCAATCCTGAGGCTGCGTGCTAATGGAGGTCATTGTTGCAAAATCCGCCGGTTTCTGTTTCGGTGTTTCAAGGGCTGTGTCCCTGTGTGAAAAGGCTGCCGGCTCATCCCGGAGCTGCGTGACTTTAGGCCCTGTAATTCACAACACCAATGTAGTCCGCGATCTTCAAGGCAAGGGAGTCGGAGTAGTAAACGATGTTTCCGAAGCCAAGTCCGGGGATACTGTGATCATCCGCTGCCATGGGGCGAGCAAGGGCGAGATGGAAGCACTTGAGAAGCTCGATGTAAATATTATTGACGCGACTTGCCCTGATGTTAAGAAAATTCATGATATTGTCACTGAGCAGTCACTATTAGGCAGACTTATAATTATAATTGGCAAGCCCACTCACCCGGAGGTGGTGGCCATTTCGAGCCTTAGTGAAAATTGTGTGATTTTTGAGACGCCGCAGGAGCTGAGCGCCTGGCTAAAGGGCGGTTTTCATAAAAATTGTCAGGTTTCAATGGTCTCTCAAACGACAAATTCGAGAGCCGCATATAATTCCTGTGCTCAAATATTAAAAAAAGAGTGTACAAACCCAAATATATTTGATACAATATGCGCTGCAACTTGCAAACGCCAGCAGGAGGCTGAGGATTTATCTAAAATTGCGGATGTTATGGTTGTAGTTGGAGGGAAAAACAGCGCAAACAGCCTCAGACTTGCGGATATTTGTAAGGAAAATTGCCCAAGGGTCATCTTCGTAGAAAATGCGGATGAACTTGAGGGCGCTAATATCCGTCAGTCAGACACAGTTGTCATAACTGCCGGCGCGTCGACACCGGCGTGGATTATTAAGGAGGTCACCCACAAAATGAGCGAAGAAGTAAGCATGGATACTCGGGAATTGGAACAAGAATCCACCCTTGAGCCGGAAAGCGTAGAAGCACCTGAGGTACAGGCCGAGGCTTGTGACCTTGCAATTGGGCAAGATACGCAGAAATCCGGAGAAGCACAGCCAGAAGAAGCACAAGCAGCAATGGAACCACCGGCAAATGAGCAGGAAGCTCAGCAGGAGTCGAAGCCAGAAGCAGTTGATGTGTCGGAAGACGCTGCGGAAAAGAGTCAGGAAGAATCAAACGTGCCGGAAACCTTCGAAGAAATGCTTGAGAAGTCGATTAAGACTTTACATACAGGAGAAAAAGTAACCGGCTATGTTACGTCTATCACGCCTACAGAAGTTTCAGTGGAGCTTGGTACGAAGCAGTCGGGATACATACCAACAGATGAATTTACTGATGACGAGAACACCGACATCAATGAAATTATCAAAATTGGGGATCCCATTGAAGCATTCGTAATGCGTGTAAACGACGTAGAAGGTATGGTTATGCTATCCAAGAGGCGCTTGGATGCGATCAAGAACTGGGATACTATCGAGCAGGCCAGAGAAAATAGGACAATTGTAGAAGGCACCGTTGTGGAAGAGAACAAGGGTGGCGTAGTAGTCAATGTCAAGGGTGTAAGGGTATTCGTGCCGGCCTCTCAGACAGGACTGCCTAAGTCCGCTCCGATGTCTGAGATAGTAAAGAAAGCTGTAAAGCTGCGCGTTACCGAGGTCAATCAGTCAAGGAGAAGAGTAGTTGGTTCAATCCGCGCTGTTCAAGTTGATGAGCGCCGTGAGAAATCTGAGTCTTTGTGGAATGAAATTGAAACCGGCAAGCAGTACAGCGGTGTGGTTAAGTCGATGACCTCATATGGTGTATTCGTTGACATCGGCGGAGTGGACGGCATGATTCACATTTCCGAACTTAGCTGGACACGCATTAAGCAGCCCTCTGAAGTTATGAATGTAGGCGATGAAGTTTCTGTTTATGTTCTTTCCTTCGACAAAGAAAACAGAAAGATTTCCCTCGGCTACAAGAAGGCTGAGGACAATCCGTGGACAAGATTTACCACAAACAATGCAGTCGGTGATGTGGTTAATGTCAAGATTGTTAAAATGATGCCTTTTGGCGCATTTGCTGAAATTTGCCCGGGAGTGGACGGACTCATACACATCTCGCAGATTACCGACCACAGAATCGGCCTGCCCTCAGAAGTCTTATCTGAAGGCCAGTTAGTTGATGTCAAGATCACTGAGATTGACAACAGCCGCAAGAAGGTCTCCTTGAGCATAAGAGCTCTTATTGACCCTTCCTCACAGCCGCTTCGTGAAGAAGAGCGGGTTGTGGAAGATGACAATGCTCCTGTTGTAGTCTACGACACAGACGCTCCGCCGGCAAACATCGGGGAAGAGGGCGCAGAGGAAGAACAGGCTCCTGTTTTCTACGAATAGCTTAAAGGCTATCCATAAACACCAGTTATTACAGCCAGCCGGAAGTGCAAGACAGCATTTCCGGCTGGATTTTTTCACAAAGAACTTTTTGTGAAATTAACTTATTAACAATTTGGACACAACAAATTAACAATTTATGTTATGTAAACGCTTGCGGGTTAGTCTGATTTCGGGTATAATATTAGCGGTGGGGAACGTGAGAACAGCGGCACTGTCCTCTGAAAATGACTGGTCCGGTGATACTCAGGTGCTTATTTGAGTAACTTGCTGGCCGTATGGGAGAGAACTGATTTATGTTTCGCATTGGTGATATGATTGCACATCCTATGCACGGCGCGGGAGTAATTGACAGCATTGAAGAAAGAAAGATGAATGGCTGTACGCGGCAGTACTACATTCTTAAAATGCCTGCCGGCGGGATGGTTGTCATGATTCCGACAGAGAGCACTGAGCAAATCGGAGTCAGGCCCATCGTTAATCCCTACGAGGCGGACGCATTGATGGATTCAATTCCGGGTATCGATGCGGAAATGACCTCCAACTGGAACAGGCGTTACAGGGAGAACATGCAGCGGCTCAAGAGCGGTAATCTTCTTGAGGTGGCCAGGGTTGTCAAAGGGCTGATGTCCAGAGATACCGAGAAGGGGCTTTCCACAGGAGAGAGGAAAATGCTTCACTCAGCTAAGCAAATCCTTATTTCCGAAATAGTGCTGTCCAAGAAGCTATCCTACGAGGAAGTCGAGTCGCGCATTAACGCATCTCTGGTGTAATTTGAAGTTTTGCAATAAGCGGAGGTTTATTAACCTCCGCAGTTTGTTATGGAGGGTTACTTTAGTGTCATTTTTTACACATTTGTTAAAAAAAATCTTAGGCATAGCACCGGCCTGTACAGCAGTAATCGCCGCAGGCGGCTCTTCTGAGAGGATGCAGGGTGAGGATAAGCTCTTTGCGCAACTCTGTGGCAAACCTGTTCTTGCACACACGCTAAAGGCCTTTGAGGACTGTGACTCGATAGATGATATCGTCATAGTGACCCGCCAGGATAGTCTCGAAAAGATTTCAGAGTTATGCCGGCAGTACAAAATTAATAAAGTCCACAAAATCATGGTGGGGGGCGAAACCAGGCTCGATTCAGTTATAAGTGGAGTTTTTGCGGTTCCGTGGAAAACAGAGGTTATTGCAATTCACGATGGGGCGAGGCCGTGCATAGACAGCAAGACCATCGAAAGGACCATCCGTAAGGCTGCTAAGCGCCACGCCGCAGCCCCGGGCCTGCCTGTCAGCTCCACACTAAAAAAGGTCAAGCGCCATGTTGTGTTAGAAACAATCGACAGGGAGAATGTGGTTGAGATTCAGACCCCTCAGACATTTAACGCAGACCTGATAAAAGGCGCGCTCACCCACGCCAAGAAGAATAATATTGAAGTGACTGACGACTGCATGGCAGCCGAGCTTCTGGGTATACCCGTGTATGTTACGGAAGGGTCGAGACAAAATATCAAAGTAACGACAAGAGAGGATCTGCTGATTGCCGAGGCAATCCTTAGCAGCGTTTAAGGGGGCGCCGTTAGAACATGAGAATCGGATTTGGCTATGATGTTCACCGCCTCAAAGAAGGGCGCAAGCTAATCCTCTGCGGTGTTGAGGTTCCCTGTGAATTCGGTGCCGATGGGCATTCTGATGCTGATGTGGCGCTTCACGCGCTCATGGACGCGATGCTGGGGGCTCTCGCCCTAGGGGACATAGGGCAGCATTTCCCTGACTCTGACGAGCAGTACAGGGGTGTACAGAGCACTGTCTTATTAAAAAAAGTTTACGAACTTGTTACACAAAATGGCTATACTCTAAATAATGCTGACATAACTATAGTCCTGCAATCGCCCAAAATAGCGCCATTTATTAACACCATGCGCAGCTTAACCGCACAAGTGCTAGGTGTGGGCATAGAGGACATCAGCGTAAAGGCGACAACAGAAGAAGGGCTCGGCTTTACAGGCGGTGGCGCAGGAATTGCCGCCTACGCTGTAACCCTTCTAAAATGATTGTCATTGCCGGTATTATTTGGTATACTACAAAAGTCGGTTTTGCGCATTAGCACATGAGTTGTGCTATAGAATCAGAAATTCACTGAGGTCTGTTATAAAATGATAATGGGTACGATTAGAGAACTATATGACACAATATTCGGACTGCTTATGTCTTTGCGTCAAACAGTTACGCTTTGGGATGTTTTAGACGTCCTTATAATTGCGCTTATAATTTACCAGTTTTTGTCATTTATGCGCAAGACAAGCTCCAGCAGCCTCATGAAAGGCATAGTGCTGGTCGTGGCTGTGGCGTGGCTTTCAAATCTTCTGGAGATGACTGTCCTTAGCTTCTTGCTCAGCCAGGTCTTGCAGATGGGTGTCATTGTTTTAATTATCCTCTTCCAGCCCGAAATCCGTAAGATATTTGAGCGCATGGGCACGAGCAAGATTAACATACTGTTTTTCAAACGCGGCAGGTATGAAAATGTAGAGGCCGGCATAAAAAGTGCCGTGGATGCCAGCGAGGCTATGGCCAAGAGCTATACAGGGGCGATTATAGTCTTTGAGCGCGAGGTGGGCTTAAACGATTATGCAGTTACAGGCACAAGTGTCGATGCAGCAGCCTCTTCAGAGCTTATTCAGAACATTTTTTACCATAACGCCCCTCTCCACGACGGAGCCCTTATCATAAGGGAGGGAAGGTTGCTTGCGGCGGCCTGTATGCTGCCCCTTTCCAACAATATTAATCTCAGCCGCGACCTGGGAATGCGCCATAGGGCCGGCGTGGGCATAAGTGAACGCTCAGATGCGGTGGTTGTAATCGCTTCGGAGCAGTCAGGCACGGTTTCTGTTGCAATTGATGGAATGCTCAAGCGCCACCTATCTAAGGACACTGTAGAGAAGCTCCTTATGAAAGAGCTGATTCATTTAGCCGATAATAAATATTCAAAGCGCAAAGAAAAAAATCAAAAAAAAGAAAAGGAGAATGATGATGCGTAAAAAAATAGGCAGAATATTCTCCAGCAGGATATTTTTTGCAATATTCGCCATTCTGGCTTCAGTGGCACTGTGGATGTACGTCGAGTACACTGAAAACGAACCTCTAAACCATACTGTAAATGATATACCTATTGTATTTCGCAATGAGGCTTCGCTGCGTGACAGAGGGCTTTTAATTTCCGCCTATGACCCGCCGGTAATCGGTCTTACATTTTCTGACATTCCACGCTCCATAGCCACGCGGCTTACAAATCAAACCCTGTCTGTGGAAGTTGATTTATTTGCAGTTACAAGGCCTGGGGCTGTGCATTTGACCTACGAGATAATATATCCGACAGGCGCTGATGGAGTAAACCCTAACGCCTTTGCGGAGCCTGGGAGAAGTGTTGAGAACATTTCGTTTCATATCGACAGGCTATCTATGAGAACCATTCCCGTGCTCGGGGAGTA
>WQRL01000070.1 GCA_009786775.1 Oscillospiraceae bacterium | reverse complement strand
GGAGCAGGAGAAACTTCAGAAGATTCACCGGGCGCAGGCTCAATCTGCAAAGGCTCACCAGCCGGCACTTCAACCGGCGGCGGCTCATCCTGCGGCAACTCAGGCTCTGGCGTCACCGGTGGTTCCGATGGCGAGTCCGGAACGCCAGGCGGCTCCGGCGAAACAGGAGGCTCAGGAGCTTCCGGCGGAACAGGCGGCTCTACAGGAGGCTCCGGCAACTCAGGCCCTGGCGGCACAGGCGGCACATCCCCCAAAACACTCCGCCAGTGCGCAGTGAGATAAATGTCACCCGTCACCCCTTGAAGTATCGCAAACTGTGTAACCGGATCGCTGATGGCCTCCAGCAACGGATTTTCAAACTCCGCTGCCCACCCCAGAAAGATATACCCTTCCCGCTCCGGATCCCCTATATTAATAGGAAACATGTCCTTCACAGAATATGTACCGGGATTTTCCTCACCGGGCACACCTCCCTCTAAGTCATAGCGAATATTATATACCTGCGCCTCCCACTGAGCGAAATAAAGCCCATTGGCGGTAGCGGCAGCCGCACTTGGCGGGGCATTGTCACTTTCATCCAGCCAGCCGTTAAATCTAAAGCCTGGGCGCGATGGTCCACCGGGAATATGCGAAGGATTAAATTCCTCCCACGGCGGCACCGCCCCTGGACAGTATTCGCGTATCACAGGAGCAAACACACCGTCCCAGCTCCCGCCGTTTGGGTCAAAAATTAATGAATAAATAATCGGATCCCACACTCCATACAAAACCATATCGCCACTTACAGGAGTGCTGAAATCATGAGCTGTGAAATAATTGTAATTTTCCGTGCTATCGGCACTCCAGCCATAAAAATTAAACTTCGGATCATCTTCCCACGCAGAAGTTTCAGGCTCTATAGCCACACCGCCCCCAGCTACTAACTGTGGCGGAGCATAATGATCCTTGGTATTTGCAAAAGTCACAACGTAATACTGCTCCCAATGCGCAGTGAGTGCCGTATCTTTGGTTATTGGCAAAGAAAAGTCAAACTTGCCCCCATCACTAAACCATCCGAGAAATTTTCTATTTCCATACTCCCTATAGATCTCACCTTCTAAAAGCACCGGCGGCCTAACCGCCGTATGGCCACCCGCGGGAACACGCTGTGGATATATGGGCGGCGCACCGCTAAAGTCCCTGTTATTTACATCAAAAGACACATTAAACGAAACTATAACCTCAGCCGACGCCATACCTGTTATTTCCGAAAGGCCTTCAGGAAAATCATACTCCACATAATACCCCTCCACCGTGCCAGAATTGTATGACAGGTCATTCCACGAAGCCTTATTGGCCCATGCAAATTGCAGACAGTATTCGCCCGCATCGCCATTTGGCTCCCTTCCATTATATATATAGCTTTGATACTGCGGATATTTGTTATACGTCCATCCATTTGAGAAAAAGTTAAACACGCCCGGCAGCGGCCCATTTGTATCATCGCGCACAGCCCTGTTATAAAATACCATCCCTGCTTCCGGCCCATCGGCCCAGTACCACACATTCGCTATGTTCCTATCATAAGTAAAGTCCCTTATATTTACGGAAATATCCGATGTGCCATCTATCATCGGCTTGCCGTCAACACTGTGCCGCAGAGTCGTGCCGCCCAGCCAGCCGGGCTTTTGAGCAATGGTATTGTATACAAACATCTGCTCTTCAATGCTGGTCAAAGTGGCAAGATATCCCCTCCTGCCTGCAAATGTGCGCGCACGGGCCGCATTGTAAGCCTCCATCCATGTAAGCACCCGCCTATTAGCTTGCGCCGCAAACTCAACGAATTCATATACATGTGTTACACCATTTGCGGCGGTAAACTTCACGATGGTTTGCTCAGAAATCATAACTGTAACAACGGAGCCTACAGGGGGATAGACGTCCGGTGTTTTCAAAGTAAAATAACAAGCACTCAAAAAATTTTCAATATCCGCCGCCATACCGCTAACAGCAGGTTTGTCAATCACAATGCTCACGTTTGCGGTATCTCCGACACCTGTTGAAATTGTAACCCCCCAACCCTTGGGGCTGTTTGATGCCGACAGTGCCGCACTACCATAATTCATCTGAAGCTCGGCTGGAAATCCTATGTTTATAGTCGCATAGCCCACAGCAGTCATACCGACATTCACATCTGCAAAAGCATATACTGTCAGCGTCTCATCCGCTCTGAGCCCGAATGTAATTTTACCTGCCTCAACCTCCGCCCGCACCATAACAAGCGGCAAAGTTCCCAAAAACAGCACCACTGCGAGCAGGCTCACAAGCAGTTTCTCGTGCTTTTTCATTTTAATTCACGCTCCTTATCTTATAAAAATTTTCACACAAAAAAAGCGGCCACTCCCGCAACGCACCTGCGCCGGGAATACCCACCTTATCAGTTTATACTATATTCAGATTTCTCCCGCAGCAAAAACACAAATCTGTCCACTTTTTTGCTACCTTAATTATAGCATTCCCTGTGCTTTATTGCAACCTTTTCAGCCCGTTTTTTAACCTATTTTTTACTGCCCAGCTATCGGTCACAGGATGGCCTAACAGGCTACACCCATGTTCAGCGGCTGGTTTAGCAAAATCTATAAAACCATCCGTCGGATACGGGCAAGTACTCTGCGGAAAAGCGGGGCGGCCTACGTCAGTCACGTCTACTCTGGCATAGACTTGGAATCCTTCCAAAATTTGTGTTCCAGGACTGCGGCCGCCCCACTTTCCCTCAGAGCACCCGCCCATATCCGACTGGCCTGGATCCCGCAACGCTTATTTTGCTACCCCCGCAACTTGTACTGCGCCACCTGTTCTGATATACTGAGCCGTGTTTATACTCTATAATTAGGAGGCCATTTATGCAAACAGATACTTTCCCAATCTTAAATACCCAAAGACTTAGGCTGCGTCAGCTTACCGCGCCTGATGCGCCCAACTTGTTCCGCCTTCGCTCAAGTGAAGAATACTGCAAATTCACCCGCATGAATAAATACACATCCATGGAACAGATTGCAGATTATATAAAAAGAATGGATGACAGCTACAACGAAAACACCAGCATTGTGTGGACTATTACCTTAAGCAGCGATGATAACCACATGGGCGGCGTTTGCCTGTTTAACTATTCAAGCGATGGAAAACGCGCTGAAATAGGCTATGATTTAATCCCTGAATTTAGAGGCAAGGGCTTCGTCACCGAAGCCCTAAATGCCGTTGCCTTATACGGATTTAACGAAATGGGGTTTGACGTTATTTTTGCGGATATAGTCTCGGAAAATGTCAAATCCGCAAACGTCCTGGACAAAAGCGGTTTTAGTAAAATACGCTCCAGGTTAGAACTTGACGAAAACGGGACATCAACTGATATGACACTTTATGAGCTTCTGCGTAAGATATAAGTGGCGAACTTGCATTGCGTGTTTTTATTCCATCACAGCTATTCCAATCATAATATCATCTCCATTACGTGGCTGGGCAGTGAAACGCCATTGACCGGGTGTGATATTCATCACCCTCACCCGGTATCCATCAGAATATCCCAGTGTAATCACTGGAACCAACGCACCGGGGTCGGACAAATCACCTATTGAAACAGTACCGTCGCTATCAATTATAAAGCGATTCCCATTCGGATCAACAAGTGTTACATAATAAAATTCACTGCCTGCACTGAACATAAGCATAAACCCTTGCCCGCTAAATGTGTATCTAAAGTACTCGTCCTGCAACGCAGGAGGTGCGGGGGATGCGATGTTTTGAGTAGGTGATGGAGGACCCTCAGGTGATGGCATTTCAAGAGTTCCTTCCGCTTGCCCCTCTGAATCAGCCGCCGGCGGAGAAGAAGCCAAGGCTCCAGCAGCCGCTCCTGCACCTCCAAATACAGCACCCCTGTAGACAAACCCATCTCTCTCCGCCGCCTCTTGCAACGTTCTGTCAGCCTGAACATTTAATATTCTAAAAACGAGATATTCTATAAAATTTATTATATGAAAAGTCGCTTGAGCACTATTGTGAAAAGACGTATAGAAAACCCGTCCTCTGCCATAGTCAAAAGAAACAGCGAGAGGCATTATTTCACCGCCTAATAATTCGCCTTCAATATACACTGTGGCACTATCACTCAAGGCAGTTATAGAATGCCAACCACTCATATTAAAAAGCACATCTAAGTCGTCTATTCTCATATGGGCAGCCAATGTCGAGTGTACGATGTCAGCATTCGATATTACTTGACTTGGGTTGCCCTTGTTAAACTCAACTACCTCTGGAAACGCATATCTAAGCACATCGCTGGCATGGTCTGAGGCATACACTATTCCACCCCTGCTTACAAAATCATTGAGCACACTGGCCTCGATGTCATCGTGGCTTCCACAGTTAATAAAAATAGCATAGAACTCTTGCAGATTCTCAATGCTTCTCAAATCATTTGCAGAAAGTGTATAAAGCTCAACCGCCTCTCCAAAAACCCTCAGGATTTGCCCAACATTATCAAAAGATGGACGAGTAACACCTATCCTGATTTGCCCGGACTCTATAATAGGAGCACCCGGCTGAGAAAAAATCCCCACAACCCGGCTCTCATCATCCCAGCTTAATCCATAACCCACGCTCTCCAAAACCGCTCGGAGAGGGAGCATAGTTCTGCCCGAAATAATCTGCGCCGACACATCTAAAGTGCGGCTTACTCCATTGATTGCAAAGATGCCGCTACCTATAGTGAGCACAACCGTAGTATCATACCTGGTCAAGGTCACACGCTGATCTGTTTGACACCACTCAACCTCAAAGCCTAAAAATTCAAACACCTCACGGAGAGGAATAAGGGTTCTGCTTTCTACAATTACAGGGACTTGGTCAGCAAACACAAGCTGCCGCCCGTCAACGGCAACGCGGATGTTTCCGTCAGTAAATGCAGCACCAGGTGATAATGCAAATGTCAGCGCAAGTACAAGTAACGCCACGACCAGCTTCTTCGTAAATTTCATAAGATTCGCCCTCCTATTTCCCAAAAATTATGCTACGCTTTTACTTGTGCCCGCAGGCACAGTCAAGCGTTTGCTTCACCTTTTGTTTTCTAGCCGTTAACAAACACTCCAGTCATGCAATGTTTTTCCATCTTTGTCTTTTAGGCTAAGCCATGTATTTTCCCCGCCATAGCGCAGAAAAATGCCCAGTTCGTTGGGAGAAGGGAACACAATATCCTCCGTGGTGACACCATCTTTTATTTTATCACAGTGGTCTGCCCTGAGCGCTTTGCCGAATTTAGCAGAAAAATTGAGTGTACCATCCTTGTTTAGCTGCGGGTCAGGCGCAAGTTTCGCACCAGCCTTCAACACAAGCTCCTTTCTCCGCTGCCAAAAAACTTTTCCCTCGCTTCCCCAATCTGAAAAAGAAAATTCAATCCCGCTGATTTCCTGACTCCATTTATGATTATCTTTCATTGCCTGATCTCCCTCTCTTTCTACACTCCAAAATTATAATCTACCCTTATCGTTCCAGTCCCCGTACAACCTCCCCTCTTTTGTATTTTGCAAAAACTTCTCAAGCCTGCGTATGTATGTTTCATCATTTTGCGGATATGACTGAATGTTGTCAATACGCACCCTGACATATAAATTAGGCAGCTTTCGGAAGTTTGAATATACCTCTTTATCGGCTTTTACCGCAGCCATGATATCCTCGCATATAACAAAACTTTCTTCGGCCAAATCAGGCAACGCCTTTTCGCCATGAGAAGTCATCAACCCCTGCCCGATAAGCCTTCTCGCCCGTTCCTTATTAAGCTCTGTCCAATTACCTGACTTTCTGCGCGGGGATATACGCTGATAATGAACATCATCAACGCGCTTCTTCGTCGAATCAATCCATCCAAAACATATACACTCCTCAACAATTGCCAAGTACGACAACTCATCAGGATGCTTTGACAAAACCGGCACCCACGCATCATAGGCCTCTGTGCTATTTTCGCTTAGCCACTCCCGCAGCTCACTTCTGGATGCAATATCTAAAATATTCACGAGATATCTGACACCTTTCAAAACCTAATAAAGCTCCAAACTCTCAACTTTATGATAAAGCATACCACAACTTCTTGACTTTTCCCACAGTTTTCTTACAGCAAAATTTCTACAAAAATTCTGTCAAAGCCACAGGCACCAGCCGTAGTAAACCTAGCGTAATGCTAATCCCCTCTGAGCTGGTGCCTGTTTATTAACAGACCTATTTTATTTATAAGCTATCATATATCAGAATAATTTTCATGTAGATGTTCACTCATCATGCTCGGCTGCTTTGCTGCTTGGCTACCTCTCCGTAACCCTTCTCATCTCCATAAACCTTCTCATTTTTTCGGAACTTCAACAGCAGTCCAGTCAAAATGATTCCCAATAAGCTCATACACTCCGTCATCAGGCATTGTAACTATATCAGTTTTCACAGCCTTAACCCCAAAATCCACATAAACAAGCATTTCCGAATCAGAGGTGTTATGCATTGAATGACCGCCCTTTTCGCCAGTAGGGAAACAAATCATATCCCCGGCTTTGATATCTTTTTCTCCATCGCAGCTACGTAATTTCCCTTGCCCGCTAACAACGTAAAATATTTCTTCACTTTGGTCATGGTAATGATAAGGCCAAGATTGCTTTCCAGGTGGAATTTCTACAAAACAAACTTCACAGGAATCCACATCACCGCCCATAACAACAGGCTTAACGGTAAACATATTATCTTTGATAACCCCTTGAATAACCGCTATATTTTTGATTATTAAATCCTTCATCACAATTCCTCCTAAATTAGCGTGATGCTAGGATTTTACCACACAAACTTGACAACAGTGTGTCATATTTCAAAGTTTTTCCAGAACTCATTACTTCAGGACTATACTCCAGATACATTTCTGAAGGCATTAGCACTCGTGCAAAATTTACAAAAAGAACGCCCCCAAAGAGCCATTCTAATCGGTTATTAAGCTTTCTCCTTATAGTTCAATCTCAATCCAGCCACATAGCGAATCCGTACAGCAAAGTGCGTACATATCGTTATACGTGCGGCAGGTAAGTTCTCCGCATTCTGGACACACGTACATTAACTGCCCCCCTTGATTTCAGTTAACACAGCAGAGATGTAGAATGTCATTATCATTTCACCATTTTTCAAGGTCATCCCTGCGTGTGCGGGGAATATTGAATCTCTTGCAGTATTCTTTTCTCTCTGATGGGGTCATCCCTGCGTGTGCGGGGAATATGGATGAACCATACCTGGTTTTCTCCTCTTTTAAGGGTCATCCCTGCGTGTGCGGGGAATATCGTGATATTGCTTTAATAGGTTGTTGCAATATAGGGTCATCCCTGCGTGTGCGGGGAATATTATCGGCTCCGCTATCGTCTAAAAACTGTATCAGGGTCATCCCTGCGTGTGCGGGGAATATGGTTGTGGGAACAATCACATCAATGACCTGTAAGGGTCATCCCTGCGTGTGCGGGGAATATGTCTTTTCGCATTGTTACTCTCCTAAAACTTTAGGGTCATCCCTGCGTGTGCGGGGAATATACACACGGACACTGCGCACTAGTCCGCCCAAAAGGGTCATCCCTGCGTGTGCGGGGAATATCTACTGTTAGGGTGTGGTTTAGCAAGTTTGTCAGGGTCATCCCTGCGTGTGCGGGGAATATTGTGGGACTCTTGTAAAACTATCAAATGGTCAAGGGTCATCCCTGCGTGTGCGGGGAATATTGGTGGCGAGATCGACATTTTATTGGGCTGGGAGGGTCATCCCTGCGTGTGCGGGGAATATGCCGGAGGATATGCCCATGGCATACCTTACTAAGGGTCATCCCTGCGTGTGCGGGGAATATGCATGGTTTTTGCGACAATTTCTTGACGCTTGGGGGTCATCCCTGCG
>WQRL01000069.1 GCA_009786775.1 Oscillospiraceae bacterium | reverse complement strand
AGGGCTTCTTTGCGACTTTTTTATCGAAAGTTATTTTCGTCTTTTTTTAGCGATTTTTTCATAATATCTTATTGTCGCTAGGTTTTACAGCAGACCCTATTTAACGATGATTTTTTGAAATAAATACGTACAAAAATTTAACAGGGGAGGCTATTGTATGAAAAAACTATGGCGCTTAATCGCTGTACTTATTTTGACTCCGTTGCTTGTTGGAATAACTCCGATATCGGTATTAGCAGACACGCCCATAACTGTCGTTGTAAATGGCCGGCAGGTTGAGTTTGCAGACCAAGTTCCTGTAATTATTGATGGGAGAACGCTCGTGCCTGTGCGCGGAGTGTTTGAACTGCTGGAGTTTGATGTGGACTGGAATCCTCAATCTCAGCAGGTGACACTGCGCAGAAACGGTGATGTTATAGTAATTACTATTGATAGCGATATATTCACAACCAATGGTGTTGAATCCACCCTAGACGTTCCCGCTCAGATAATTGGCGGCAGAACTATGTTACCGCTTAGACTTTTGCTCAGGAGCATTCGTGTGAATGTAGGGTGGGATGCAAACACAGCAACGGTGGTTGTGGGAAGTCGTGTGCGTATAGATAACATAGAAACTACTCCGATTGTAAGGGTCAGCTTTTCTAGAAATGGGGTGACCGATGCAAGGCTTGCGGAGATGGTGGCGAGCGGAGAGATACCGCAAAATGTAACATGGCTTTATTTGCGAGATAATCAGATTTCTGACATTTCGCCTCTGAGCAGCCTGACTGACCTGATAACGCTTGATTTGAGTGGAAACCAGATTTCTGACATCTCACCCCTTAGTTACCTGGCAAACATAACGGGGCTTTGGTTGGGTGAAAACCAAATATACAACATTGAGCCTTTAAGCGGACTGAATCTATCATTGCTTTGGTTGGGGAGCAATCAAATATCTGATATCAAGCCGCTAGAGGGTTTGACCAACCTGTCGGACCTCGCTTTGAGTTTTAACAAAATATCCGATATTTCGCCTCTGAGCAGCTTAACTGGCTTAATTTCGCTTTGTTTAAGTAGAAATCAAATTTCTGACACTGGGCCGTTGAGGGGACTGATTAGCCTAATGTGGCTTATTCTGACCGACAATCAAGTTTCTGATATTGCGCCCTTAGGTGGCATGGAGAATCTATCTTTACTTGATTTGGGAAGGAATCAAATTTCTGACATTACACCCTTGAGTAGTTTAACTGCCATATCATCTCTTCGGTTGAATGACAATCCGATTTCCGAAATCGGATCACTGAGTAATTTGACGACCCTAAGAGTGCTTACGTTGGATGGGATTCAGACGTCTAATCTTGCGCCTCTTAGCAGCTTGTATAACCTAACACATCTTAATATTGGCAGAAGTCAAATAACCGACATAACGCCCTTAGGTAGCTTGACTAGCCTAGAAGAGCTTTGGTTGTGGGGCAACCTAATAACAGATGTTGTGCCTTTGGGGCGTCTGACTAACTTGACGCGGCTTGTTTTGAACCAAAACCAAATATCTGATGTCGCATCTTTGCGTAGTTTGACAAATCTAACATGCCTTGATTTGGAAAGCAACCAAATATCCAACATCGCGCCATTGAATACCTTGGCAAACTTAATGCGGATTAATTTGCTCTACAATCCTATAAGTCCGAATCAAATTGCCGAACTTCAAGAGGCTTTGCCGAGAGCTAGCATTGAGTACTAGCAGCTTTTGCAAAGTCTATGGAAACTATGGGAGAAACTGCGACATAATCTATAATAAATTTAGACAATATTATGCTTTTGTTGTTGACTTCATGTTGCGGACGTGATAGAGTATGCGCAAAAAGGAGGTGTGGACATGTTTGATAGAATTTTTGGCTTTATAGCACGTATCCTTGGCTTCGTTACTCTTCCGATAGATGTTTATTAAGTCTGAGTGCTAAATTTCACAAGCACCCTCTGTCAAGTGTCAGTGGGTGCTTGTGTTTTGTTTGCCGAAGTTACTTTTTCATAAGCAAATACATTATAGCCTTCTGTACGTGCAGGCGGTTTTCGGCCTCGTCGAAGATTTCCTGCGCATGCTTCTCGAAGACTTTTTCGGTGATTTCTTCGCCCTTGTGGGCGGGGAGGCAGTGCTGGATCATGCAGGAGGGGTTTGCTAGTGCCATTAGCGCATCGTTTACCTGATATCCCTTGAACGCAGCTTGGCGCTTTGCTGTTTCTTCCTCTTGTCCCATGGACGCCCAGACGTCGGTAAAAATTACATCTGCGGCTTTGGCTGCCTCTTCGGGTTTGTCGGTGAGTGTGAATTTGCCGGGAAACTTGGCTGCAAATTCTAGGATTTGCGGGTCGGGCCTGTAGCCTTCGGGGCAGGCGATTGAAACGTCCATGCCACAGGTAAGGCACCCTGCAATCATCGAATTGGCCACGTTGTTTCCGTCGCCAATCCAACAGGCCTTGAGGCCTTTTAGCGCCCCCTTATGCTCGCGGATTGTCATTATATCGGCCAGGACTTGGCAGGGGTGTTCAAAGTCTGTGAGAGCGTTAATGACAGGGATGGTTGAGTGTTTTGCCAGTTGCTCGACTTCTTCCTGCTCGAATGTTCGGATCATAATGCAGTCGCAGTAACGGCTGAGAACCCTTGCTGTATCCTCTATGGGTTCGCCGCGGCCTAGCTGGCTGTCGGCGTTGGAGAGGAAAATCCCGTGGCCGCCGAGCTGAAATATGCCCACCTCAAAGGACACGCGGGTGCGGGTGGAGTTTTTGGCAAAAATCATTGCGAGGGTCTTGCCTGCCGGGAAGTCGTGTTTTATGCCGGCTTTTTGCTCGGCCTTGAGCTTGTCCGCTGTGTCTAGGATTAGAGTTATGTCGTCTGCGCTGAGGTCTATTAGTTTTAATAGGTCTTTTTTCATTTTATGGGCTCCTCCCTACAGGTGCTCTTTGAGAATTTCTAGTCCCTTGCCGAGTTCTTCATAGGTTATTGTCAGAGGCGGAAGCATCCGCAAGGCATCGGAGCCTGCGGTTAGGATTAGCAGGCCGTTTTGAACACAGGCTGAGGCCACATCCTTGGGTGAAGCGTTTTTCATAGAAAGGCCTATCATCAAGCCTTTGCCGCGGATTTCGCCCACGGTGGGCTTGTTCCAGCTTTTTATGGTTTCGGCGATGTACGCGCCTTTTTTTGTTACCTCAGCAAGAGCTGCGTCGTCAAGCTGATTGAGCACTTCCAGTGCGCCGGCTGCCGAGATGGGGTTGCCGCCGAACGTGGTGGCGTGGGTGCCGGGCACCAAGACTGTAGAGCATTTTTCGTTTGCCATTATACCGCCCATGGGAAGGCCGCCTGCGATGCCCTTGGCAAAGCTCACTACATCGGGGCTGATGCCGAACTGCTGGAAGGCAAAAAGGCTGCCAGTGCGGCCGATGCCGGTCTGCACTTCGTCAATTAAAAGAAGCACATCCTTTGCGGCACATAGCTCCGCCACAGCTTTGACATAATCCGGGCAAAGCGGGATAACCCCGCCTTCGCCTTGGATTAGCTCAATCATAACGGCACAGACATCCATCGTAAGTTCAGCTTTAAGAGCGGTTATGTCGTTTGCTGCAACATGTTTAAAACCTTCGGTGAACGGGAAAAAATAATTGTGAAAAACATCCTGCCCGGTTGCGGCGAGGGTGGTAATAGTCCTGCCGTGGAAGCTCTGGACGAGGCTTATTATGGTGCTTCTGTTTTTGCCGTATTTGTCAAAGGAATATTTACGCGCGAGTTTTATCATGCCTTCGTTGGCTTCGCCTCCGGCATTTGAGAAAAATACGTTTTTCATGCCGGTGCGCTTAGTGAGTTCACTTGCGAGCCTTGCATATGGCTCCGAATAATAGAGGTTGGATAGGTGCTGCACCTTCATAGCTTGAGCCGTGATTGCATCCACCCACTTTTTGTTGCCATATCCGATGGAGTTGACGCCCAGGCCGCTGGAGAAGTCAATGTACTCCTTCCCCTCGGGGCTGTACAGTTTGGCACCCTCGCCACGCTCTATGGCAACATCAAACCGCCCGTAAGTCTGCATGACATTTTGTGCATCTAGTGCTTTAATCTCTGTGCTGTTCATAAAACCTCCCAAAAATCGGTGTGATTTCGCCCGCCGGCGAACTGAAAAGCGAAAACTAATAAATCATCGTGCCCGCGCCCTCGTCGGTGAGCATCTCTATTAGGATTGAGTGGGGTATGCGGCCATCTAGGATGTGAGTGCGCGCAACTCCCGCAGCTATTGCATCTGCGCAACATTCTACCTTGGGAATCATGCCGCCTGCAACAATATTTTTTTTCCTTAAATCGTCAATCTCGTTTGCGCGGATAACTTTTATCAAAGAATCCTCGTTCCCGTACTCCTGCAAAACCCCGCGGGTGTTTGTCAGAAGAATTAGCTTTTCGGCCCCCAGTGCCGCCGCCAGTTGAGCTGCGGCGGTGTCGGCGTTGACATTATAGGCGCTCGCCCCGTCAATTCCATAGGCGACAGTTGCGACCACGGGGATGTGCCCGTCATCAATCGACTGGAGGACTACTTCGGGGTTTACATTAACTATATCTCCGACGAAGCCGTAATCCTCGCCGTCGCCCTTATCCATGCGCGTTGCTTCAAACAGCTTGCCGTCCAGCCCGCAGAGGCCGATAGCGCTGCCGCCTTTACGGACTATTGTAGAAACGAGATCCTTGTTTACTTTGCCGCAGAGAATGCCCTGCACCACGTCCATTGTTTCCGCGTCGGTGTAGCGCAGGCCGTTTACAAAACGCGACTCTATGCCCAGCCTGTCAAGCATTTCGTTAATCTCAGGGCCGCCGCCGTGGACCAGCACCGGGCGGATGCCGACAAGCTGGAGCAGGATTATATCCTCTATAACTGCGCCGAACAGCTCTGGGCTAATCATAGCGTTGCCGCCGTATTTAATGACGACAATTTTGCCCTCAAATTTTTGAATATAGGGCAGCGCTTCGACGAGTGTTTGTGCGCGTTCAAGATTATTGTTTGGCATGATTTCCTCCTAGTGCGTTTTTGTGAAAACTATGAAAATGCCACTTGGCTCAAATCTGTGCTATGATCTATAATCCCCGTTGATTCTGACATAGTCATAGGTGAGGTCGCAGCCCCAGCATGTGCAGGCGGCGGAGCCCTCTTTGAGGGTTATGTCTATTGTTACATCGTGTTCCGTGAGGATTTTTTTCGCAAAATCTTCATCAAACGAAAGCCCGCGTCCGTTTTCGCAAACCGGTATGCGCCCTGCGCCTGACTCAAATGCCACGCAGACCCCGTCGGGATTAAACTCCACCCCTGAATAACCCATTGCACACAGCACCCTGCCCCAGTTGGCGTCGGCTCCGAAAATTGCTGCTTTTGTGAGAGATGATGAAATTACGGACTTTGACAGAGTTTCGGCATCTTCCTCCGTTTTGGCTCCACTTACAGTGCAGGTGATGAGGTGCGTAGCGCCCTCTCCGTCAGCGGCTATCATCTTGGCAAGTTCAATACACAGGGTGTTTAGTGCTTCGGAAAAAATGAAATAATCCTCGCATTCAGATGTGATTTCGGGGTTTTCCGCCATGCCGTTGGCCATGAGGGAGAGCATGTCGTTTGTGGATGAATCGCCGTCTACAGAAACTCGGTTAAAACTTATGTTTGTGGCTTTTACAAGAGCCTTTTGAATCATTTCGGGATTAATTGCGCAGTCAGTGGTGACGAAGGCGAGCATTGTGCCCATGTTGGGGTGAATCATGCCGCTGCCCTTGGCGATGCCGCCTATTCTAACAGGTTTCCCGCCCAGTGAGATTTCCACGGCTAGTTGCTTCACTGTGAGGTCTGTGGTCATTATCGCTGCGGCGGCATCATCCGAGCCGCTATAGGACAGCTTAGAAATCAGCTCAGCGGTGCCGTCTTCGATTAATTTAACTGGCAAGGTCTGGCCGATAACGCCTGTTGAGGCAACTATCACTTCATCGGGGCTAAGGCTCAGATCTGCTGCAACTGCCTTACACATGCGGGAGGCGTTCTCTTCTCCGTTTGGTGCGCAGGCGTTGGCATTGCCGCTATTGGCGAACACTGCCCGCGCCCTGCCGTTTTTAAGGTTTTCCTTAGTTATGAGCAGGGGGGCTGCCTTGACGACGTTGCGTGTATACACCGCTGCTGCGGAGCAGTCGCAGTCGGAGACTATTAGAGCCAAGTCTTTTTTGTCCAAGTTATGGGATTTCACGCCTACGTGGATTCCGGAAGCTCGGAAGCCCTGAGCGGCGCAGACTCCGCCTTGTATATGTTTGATTTCTAAATCCATTTTTGGTAAAGTCCTTTCTAACTTACAGCCCTATGCCTTCGTGAAGGCCCAGCATTATGTTCATGTTTTGCACCGCGGCGCCTGATGCACCTTTGCCCAAGTTGTCAAAACGCGCTGTTATTATAGTCGTTTCATCATTGCCGCTCACTGTGAGTTCCAGCCTGTTGGTGCCTTCCCCCCAGTTGCTCTCAAGCATTCCGCTGCCTAGCGAAGGGGCTACTGTGACAAAGTTCTCGCCGGAGTAATGTTCTGCCAGTACCCGCAAGATGTCTTCGGAAGCGGGGGTTCCTTTTAACATGTTGTTATGAAGCGATACTGTGGCAGCAATTCCGCAGTAATAGTCGTCTACAATTGGGCAGAA
The DNA here is from genome assembly GCA_009786775.1 of Oscillospiraceae bacterium. Taxonomy (GTDB): domain Bacteria; phylum Bacillota; class Clostridia; order Oscillospirales; family Oscillospiraceae; genus WRMH01. The sequence goes on along the minus strand of WQRL01000069.1, from coordinate 1,272 downwards.
CACAGGGCGGCGTTGAAGGCCTGTCACAGCGAGTATCTCAGGCAGGTGCTTGTGGTCTAGGCCGAGTCCGTACATGCGCGGGGCATACATGTCGGGGGTTTTGGCGGATTCATAGGCGCTGATCATGGACTTTCCTCCGCCGGAGTAGCCGGTGAGCGAGATGCAAGTCAGTGGGTAATCCGCCGGCAGGATTTTTTGTGTTATGAGAGGGTAGATAGCGGCAATTATTCCTGTGGGGTGGCAGCCCGGGTTTGCGACCCTGTTAGCGGCTGCGATACTCTCCCTTTGCTTTTTTGACAATTCGGGAAAACCGTAGACCCACTCGGGGTTTGTCCTGTGGGCGGTCGAAGCATCTATAACCCGCGTCCTGTCATTTTCAATCAGCGAGACCGATTCCTGCGCAGCGTCGTCAGGTAGGCAGAGAAATACTAAATCGGCTTCATTTAATAACCGCTTGCGCTCGCTTGCGTCCTTGCGCTTTGACTCATCTATGAGAAGCAGTTCTATATCGCTTCTGGCACCCAGTCTGTCAAAAATCTGCAAACCAGTGGTGCCTTCGCGGCCGTCAATAAATATCTTTGGCTTCATTGTTTTGCAAGTCCTCCGATGAAAAAATGAGATATTCAGAATGGAAGTATACCAGAATGTGTATATTTATGCAATAGGGAAAATGAACAATAATGTGCGGGCAGGGGGTGGGAGTTATAGCTTAAACATATCAAAAACCATGCGCCGGACACGGGTGGGTGCTCTGTGAAAAAGTGAAGCGGCCTACGTCAGTCACGTCTGCCCTGGTGGAGGCTTGGTGGCAGCGGTGAAACTTGTGTTCCGAGACTGCGGCCGCCCCACTTTCTCCCAGAGCACCCGCCCGTGTTCGGCTGGTCTGCGAGCCGCATTTCGCGGTGTGGGGAGAGTGATGCGGTTTTGCATTTTTATTCATGTTGAATGAATATTATTCAATTCGGAAGCAAAGTAACTACGGCGAAGAGCCTCTTTTGCCAACAAATTAGCAAAAGAGACTCTTCACGCGAAATATGAGGCTCGTCAAGTTCGGTCTACGAAGAGAGCTTACCCGCCTCTATAAATCTATAAATTATAGCCGCCGATTCAGCTCTTGTTGCACGCCCCAGCGGGTCAAACACATTGCCTGGCCTGCCGTTTAGTATACCTGCCCTAAAGAAGCTCTCTACAGCTTCTCTTGCATAATTTGCAATGCTGGCACCGTCGCCGAAATTCGGGAAAGGCCGTATGGAGGGCAACTCGGTTTCTGAC
>WQRL01000068.1 GCA_009786775.1 Oscillospiraceae bacterium | reverse complement strand
CAGCAGGTGATGGATATGGTAAAGCGCCTTTTGTCTATGGAGCAAGCCCCAAAGCCTGATGACGCAGCCGACGCACTGGCTATAGCCATCTGTCACGCCCGCACCGTAAATTCAGTCATGAATATCGGTGGGGGAGCGGTCTCAACGATATGACGATATAGGAGTTAATATATGTTTTATTACTTAGAAGGTAATGTGACAATTATGGGGCATAACCTTGCCGTAATTGATATAGGAGGGGCCGGCTATGCCTGCATGACTACTATGAACACCCTCTCCCGGCTGGAATCAGGCAAAAAAACTAGGCTATACACATACTGCAATATAAAAGAGGATGCCTTTGATATATATGGATTTCACGATTTGAGCGAGAAAAGATGTTTTGAACAGCTCATAAGTGTTTCGGGTGTGGGGCCAAAGGCTGCGCTTTCGATACTTTCTGCGTCCACACCTGAGAATCTGGCGCTGGCGATAATAAGCGATGACGAGAGTGCCCTGACGGTGGCTCCGGGCGTGGGTAAGAAGCTGGCTCAGAGAATTATTCTTGAGCTAAAGGACAAGGTGAGCAAGGAAACAGCGGCACTCAAATCTTCTGGTTTTGCCATCCCTAGCGGTGATGCGGGGATGCCTGCCGGAAAGCAGCGTGATGCGGCCGCGGCTCTCGGCGTGCTTGGATACAGTCCTAGCGAAATATCAGCAGCTATGCGGGGGCTTGATTTAAGCCTTTTGTCAGTTGAGGAAATTATTAGGGAAGTCTTAAAAAATTCCGTGAAATAAAAAACCGCCGCGCGGCCGGCGAAGAAGACGCGGCTAAATGAAGCGGTAAAATGAAGCTGTATGCTCACCGAAAAAAACAGCATAATGAAGTCCGTGAGGATGAGGGGAAACCATGAGTATTGATTTCAGCGATGATATTCTTAATGAAATAGATTTTGAAGAAGAGCGCGGCCCGGCGCTCATGACTACATCGTTTACCGGCGAAGATGCTTCTGAGAGCCGTTTGCGCCCTCAGGCTCTGTCTGAATATATTGGGCAGGAGAAGGCAAAGGGCAATTTGGCGATTTATCTCGAAGGAGCTAAGCGCAGGCAGGAGCCGCTTGACCATGTGCTTTTGCACGGCCCGCCAGGGCTAGGCAAGACGACACTGGCAGCTATTATTGCAAATGAGATGGGCACCACCCTGCGCAAAACCTCAGGCCCTGCGATAGAAAAACCCAAGGATTTGGCGGCACTGCTGACAAACCTCAATGAAAATGACGTACTATTCATAGACGAAATCCACCGTATGAACAGGGCTGTCGAAGAGATTCTCTATCCTGCGATGGAAGATAAGCAAATTGATATAATAATCGGGCAAGGGCCGACGGCAGCCTCAATTTGCCTTGAACTTAAAAACTTCACGCTCGTCGGGGCCACAACCCGTTCGGGCCAGCTGAGCTCACCTCTGCGGGACAGGTTCGGCATAGACCTAAAACTTGACATGTACACTCCCGAAGAGCTTCAGACCATTGTGGAGCGGTCGGCGAAAATACTTGAGATACCCATTGAACCTGAAGGGGCATTTGAAATTGCTTCGCGCAGCAGGGGAACCCCCAGGATTGCAAACAGATTGCTGCGGCGGGTGCGGGATTTCGCCGAGGTAATCGGCGACGGGGTTATTACCCATAGTGCAGCAGACGATGCCCTCACAAGGCTTGAAATTGATGTTGCGGGTTTAGATGCGGTGGATAGGCTGCTTCTGACAAGCATAATAAAAAACTATAATGGCGGGCCTGTGGGGCTGGAAACTATTGCGGCAACGATTAACGAGGAGCCGGTTACAATCGAGGATGTGTATGAGCCATACTTAATGCAACAGGGGTTTCTTACAAGGACTCCGCGCGGGCGCTGCGTTACACGCAGGGCGTATGAGCATGTGGGGCTGCTTTATCCCGGACATGAGCAGCTTACGCTTTAACATGTAAGATATAAACAAAAACGGGGCAGGCACCCGCTGCAACGAAGATGCAGCTTCTGATGTCTGCAAAGACGAGAAGGAGGTAAATTTTTTGGGAAAGTATTTTGGGACAGATGGAATTAGGGGAATAGCAGGTGAAGAACTTGATGCGGAACTGGCCTTTAAGGTGGGGCGCGCAGTGGCGATGGTTCTTGCAAGAGAAGATAGCGGGCGCACAAAGGTGCTTATAGCAAGGGATACGCGCATATCCTGTGACATGCTTGAGTCGGCACTTGCCTCAGGGCTGTGTGCCGCAGGAGCGGATGTGACTCTTTTAGGTGTGTTGCCAACACCGGCGGCGGCCTATTTGGCAATTACAGCGAAGGCGGATGCCGGTATAGTTATATCCGCATCGCACAACCCTTATGAGCACAATGGAATTAAGATTTTTGGCGGCGACGGGTACAAGCTCAGTGACCCGCTGGAAGAAGCTATTGAAAACTTTATTGACAATTCTGAAAGCATTCCGAACCTGACAGGGGGCAAGCTAGGCAGGATTAAGTATGACCATGGCTTTAGGACGGATGAGTATGTAAAGTTTGTGGCGGGAGCATCCACAGGGGGACGGTTTCCAGGCAGGATTGCCATAGACTGTGCCAATGGTGCGGCCACGGAGACGGCCCGCCTGCTTTTTAGGGAGCTGGGCGTGGAGTTTGAAATTGATTTTGACGAACCCAATGGGGTTAACATCAACGAAAATTGCGGCTCAACCCATCTTGGATATCTTAAAGATATGATGAAAACAGGCCGCTTTAGCCTGGGCATTGCTTTTGACGGCGATGCTGACCGTTGTCTTATAGTGGACGAACTCGGCAACGAAATCGACGGGGATATGATGCTTGCAGTGTTTAGCCGTGACATGAGGGATTCCGGTCAGCTCAAAGGCGGCGGATTTGTGGGCACGGTGGTTTCAAACGCAGGGATGGATGTTTTTGCAAAAAATAATGAATTGAAATTTAACAGGGCCAGCGTAGGTGACAGAAATGTTCTGGAAATGATGATTGAGCTGGGATGCAATTTGGGCGGCGAATCGTCAGGACATGTAATTTTTTCTGACTATGCCACCACGGGCGATGGGCAGCTAACGGCGGTAAAGTTCTTAAACGCCCTCACAGCCTCAGGCAAGAAAGCCTCAGAACTTGTAAGGGACATACCGCGCTTCCCCCAAGTGATGCCGAGCTTTAAACTGACAGGCGGAGCGGCTCAGAGGGAAGCCATAATGGCTCATCCCAAACTAAAAAGTGAGTTGGAGATCTATGAAAAACGGCTTGAAGGAAAGGGAAGGGNATTCATAAGGCCGTCGGGAACCGAACCGATTATAAGGGTTTTGGTCGAAGCTGAAACAATCGAAGAAGCAACGGAGATAGCGGATCATTTCACCGGTCTGATGCAAAAACTCTCCTAACAAAGTTAAATTTTGAATAAATATTAGCTATTTTTTAATAAAATGCTTGACTTTATTTACAGCAATAAATATACTATCTGAGGCAAGTAGTATACACCATGGTTGAAACTGAGAATCAAATGCAACTGAAATGAGTGTAAAAACTACTTTAGCAGGCAAGAATTATGATTGATATTGATGACCATTTGAGCCGGGAGCTGGCTGAAAAAGCCGCGGCGGGAGATGCTCAAGCGGAAGAAACTCTCGTAACTGAATACTCCAAGCTGGTTAGAGCTTGTGCCAGACCTTATTTTCTGGCAGGGGCAGACAGCGAGGACTTAATTCAGGAAGGGATGCTCGGACTCTTGTCTGCGGTGCGGACATTCAACCCTGACAAGGGCGCAAAATTTTCTACATATGCGGAGTTTTGTGTCAGAAGGCGCATCTATAGTGCGATTAGATCTGCGTCAGGTTACAAACATACCCCTCTCAACAGCTATATATCACTGGAATCTCAGCAGTTTGACGAAACTAATGCCCCAAGTGCGTACTTTTTGCGTGATCCTGAAGACTTTGTTATAGCGCGGGAGAGCGCACAGGAGGTGGAAAAGCTCCTCTTTGGTGTGCTGTCGCGATTTGAATCCGGTGTGTTGGAACTATATTTAGATGGCATGTCATATAAGGACATGGCCGCGCAACTGGATAAACCGGCTAAGTCGGTGGACAATGCTGTGCAAAGGATTAGAAAAAAGCTCGCACAGATTCTCGGGCAGGGTTAGCCCGCTTTACCAAGGCGTCAATCAGCAGAGGCTGAACGCAAATACAGGCCCTAAGGGGTACGATTTAAGTCAAAAAGAGAGGTTTCAAAATGTACGAGGACAAAACACTAATTTGTAAGGAATGTGGCGAGGAGTTCATATTCACAAGCGGCGAACAAGAGTTCTACGCGGAGCGTGGTTTCCAAAACGAGCCACAGCGCTGCAAAGTTTGCCGTGACAACAGAAAAGCTGCGGCACGTGGCCCAAGGGAATATTTCACAGCAATATGTGCTGACTGTGGCCAAGAGGCAAAAATCCCATTCGAGCCCAAAACTGACAGACCAGTTTACTGCAGCGACTGCTTTGCTAAGTCAAGAGACTAGCATTTACCCAAACGGAGGTTTGAAAAATGTCATTTACTAAAGACATGATTATTGCTGATATTCTTGAAAAAGCGCCAGAAACAGTGCCAATGTTTAAGTCAATTGGGATGCATTGTCTCGGTTGTGCAATGGCCAGTGGCGAAACTCTTGAACAAGCGTGTGCGGTGCATGGCGTTGATGCCGATGCATTTCTCGAAACGCTAAACTCGGTTGTTGCTCCGCAGTAACCAAGTTTAAGAGATAAGAAGCAACAAGCAACATTGACGAGCCGCATTTGCGGCTCGTTTTTGGCGGTGAGGATTAATTTCATGAACACACTCAAACTCTCAAATAGGCTTCAAACAATCGCAAAATTCGTTCCGCAGGGCGCATGTATTGCCGATATAGGCACAGACCATGGCTATTTGCCCGTTTATTTGGCCCAGAAGGGCCGTACCAAGCGTTTGATAGCCTCGGACATAAGTGAGGGCTCCTTGAGCGCTGCGCGCCGTTCTGCGGCGAAATACGGCCTTGTGGATAGGCTTGAGTTAATCTGCGCCTCGGGCTTGGATGGGATTTCTGCCGGTGATGTGGATACAATCGTTATTGCGGGGATGGGCGGGGAAACCATAATCAGCATTCTCCGGGATGCTCCGTGGACGAAAATAGGCAAAACCCTAATTTTGCAGCCCCAGTCCAAACTTGACTTGCTCGCTGCATATCTTCATGATAACGGGTATGCGGTGACGGGGGTGGAGCTGGCTTTAGACGAGGGCAAGTATTATATGGTTTTGGAAATAAATGGAGTGGGTGGTTTGAAGGGGGCAGAGGGGTCTGAGAAATTAGAGGTTCATATGACCGCCAAAATGACTGCCAAAGCTCAAGAGGTTTGCGTGAGTGAGAACGCTTCAGAGGTTCGGGCGACCTCGAAAGCTCGCGAGGCCTCTGAGGCGTTGCAGGGAGAGGCTGTACAGCATATCTCATCACCTCAGTTATCTCTTCTTAAAATGCTTGCAGCGGACAAGGATCCGCATATTGTGGGGTACTTAAATAAGCAGATAGCAAGCGCAAAGCGCGCAGCAGAGGGGATGAAGGTTTCAAATAATCCAGGCTATAGACAAGCGGAGAAGTATTTACAGGAGCTTGTAGCTTTGTCGTTACAACTCAGGCATATCTAAAATCATCCGTTCATAAACCATCCGCCGGACATGGGCAAATGCTCTGTGAAAAGGTGAAATGGCCTACGTCAGTCACGTCTGCTCTGGCGGAGATTTGATATCTTGGACAAAATTTGTGTCCAAGGACTGCGGCCATTTAACTTTCCCCCAGAGCACCCGCCCATGCCCGGCTGGTTTGGGGAACGTAGCTTCCTGTCGGAGGCTGGTTGTTGGTCACTGAGTAGCCGAACTGGGGGCTAATAACGGTTGCTTTTTTAAGGCGCTTTTAATAAATACATTTTTCTTGCAAAAAGTTACGGTTTGGTGTATCATTTTTAGTTGTCGGAGGAATTTCGGCAAAAATAATGCGAAGCATCCTAAAAGGAGCTTCAGCAGGAGGTTAATATGAAAGAGAGATCATTCACCACAGGCAAGATGGTACGTTTGGCCGTACTTGTCGCAATTATCATCATTATGGCAGTTACGCCGTTGGGCTTTCTAATGGTAGGCCCCATCGCAATTACTTTGATGATGATTCCCGTCGCTGTAGCCGCGATAGTAGTCGGGCCTATGGGCGGGGCAATAGCAGGAGCAACATTTGGAATGACGTCGTTTCTAAGAGGTTTCGGAATTAGCCCCCTCTCTACGGCGCTTATGAACCAAGATCCGATTTTTACTTTTATACTGCTGGTGGGCACCCGAATTCTGGCAGGGCTCATCACAGGGCTAATTTACAGAGCTCTGTGTGAAAGAAAAAATAAAACAGTAGCATCAATGGCAGCATGTCTGGCCGCACCGGTTCTAAACACTGTATTTTTTGTCAGCACACTAGTGTTGCTATTTAGCAGCAATGAGTTCGTTACTCAAAATCTCGGCGCAAGTCCTTGGGCAATCGTCGTGACTATTGTTACAGTGAATGCTGTAATAGAGGCAGGTGTGGGTTTCGTTGTGGGAAGTGCCATAAGCCGTACCCTTGTACATCTTTTCCCAGGCAGGGCAGCTCCGCGGAAAGCCGCAGCTACATAAAAGAGCAAAGAAGTTGTCAGGGGAGAGCATCTCCTGACAACTTTTTTTCGATTAATGCGCGATGGCGTGGACGCAAGTCCGGAATCTGTGCATGCATCACTTAGAAGGGTAGAGGATAAAATTAAATGACAACTGTAAATAATGTATTTGAATTTCTAAATAAAATAGCCCCGGTTGAGATGAAGATGGACTTTGACAATGTGGGTTTTCTTGTGGGGCGCGCAGATGCGGAAGTTAGAAAAATCCTTGTGGCACTTGATATAACAAATGACGTCATTACAGAGTCGGCTGAACTTAATGCGCAGTTAGTAGTTTCACATCACCCTTTGTTCTTCTCCCTAAAGAGCGTTACAGATGCAGATAACACCGGCAGTAAAATCGTGCGCCTGCTCACAGGCGGGCAGTCGGCGATCTGTATGCACACGAATCTTGACGCGGCCAGGGGCGGTGTAAATGACGTTCTGGCCAAGGCTGCGGGCATAGCAGACAAAGCAGATGCCGGCTTGCTTAACGAAGACGGCCGTACTTCGGCAGGCGAAGCCTACAGCATTGGCAGGGTGGGTTTTTTGGAAAGTCCGTGCTCAATGGCGGATTACCTTCTAAAACTCAAGAGAAACCTCGGCACAAAGGGGCTTAGGTACTATGATGCAGGCCGCGAGGTGTACAAGGTCGCAGTTGTGGGAGGTTCCGGAGGTGACGCATTTGAACATGCGCTCAGGCATGGCTGCGATACATTTGTTACATCCGACATCAAGTATCATCTGTTTTTGGAGGCCAAGGAAGTTGAGATAAACCTTATTGACGGCGGCCATTTCTGTACGGAAAATCTGGTGATGCCGGTTCTCGCGCAGAAGCTGCGGGAGGCTTTCCCGGAAGTGGAAACGACTACAGCCAAGAGCCACGCACAGCCACCTATTGAATTTTATTAAAGTTTAACCGTTAACCGCCGAGGGGCGGCTTCATAAGCGGGCAGGGGGCAGGCTTTTGCACCAAGCCGGTACCGGCCGCATTCGAGAGAGGTATAAAAATGATTTTAGCACTGGATGTAGGCAACACAAATATCACCGTTGGATGCATAAACGGCAATGATATAGAGAATGTTTTCCGAATTTCGACAAATGCCGCACGTACTGCGGATGAATTTACTATTCAAATAGACACTTTGCTGACTTTTCGAGGGATTGAAAGTTCAAGCATTGAAGGCGCGGTGATATCTTCCGTTGTGCCTCAACTGACAAACACTTTCAAAGAAACAGTAATTCAACTCGCAGGTGTCGAGCCTGTGATTGTGGGTGCGGGTGTGAAAACAGGCCTGA
>WQRL01000067.1 GCA_009786775.1 Oscillospiraceae bacterium | reverse complement strand
GTCGATGAAAGCCCCCGTGCCTCCTGCGCAGGTGCCGTTCATGCGCTCTTCAAGGCTGTTTCCGAAAAATATTATTTTCGCATCCTCACCGCCTAGTTCTATTACAGCGTCTGCATCCGATATCCGCTCTGCAACAACCGCTGCCGTGGCATAGACCTCTTGGACGAATGGCAGGCCTGCGGATTTGGCCACACCAAGACCTGCCGAGCCGGTTATGGCGAGGGCGGCACTCTGTCCTTCCAAAACTCCGCCCGCCTGTTTTAGCTGCTCCACAGCCTTTTCGCGCACTTGTGAGAAGTGGCGCTCATAAGCATGAAACAGCATTCCCCCCGTCTCCGACAAAACCACTGTTTTTACCGTTGTACTGCCGATGTCAATTCCTATTTTGAAGTTTGATTTTGAAGTATCCATAATTTATTCGCGGCATCTGCAAATTTTCAGCAACAGCCGTTAATTCTCCTACTCAATAGTTTAAGGGCATTTTATATCAGATAATATTATTTGCCATTTGACATTATACCCGCCAAAGTATATAGTTGCAAGTGGTACATGAGGGAGGAAGGACATTGGCAGTTAGTTCAGCACAAAAATATAGTTTGACTGAGGGTGGCATTGTCAGGAAATTATTTTCTGTGGCTGCCCCTTTAATACTGACGCAAGTTTTGCAGATGACATACAACCTTACAGACATGTTCTGGCTTGGGCAGCACAGCGACTCGGCTGTGGCCGCCTCCGGCACAGTGGGGCTGTTTCTTTGGATGTCCATGGCGTTTATGTTCTTTGGAAGCATGGGCGCTTCTATCGGCGTATCTCAGAACTTTGGCAAGGGTGACATAGCCAGAGCCCGCACCTTCGCCCAAAACGCAATATTTTTGAGTGTCGTCATAGGTTTTATCCTTTCTGCGTTGCTGTTTCTCACCCACGAGTCCCTCGTCAGCCTGTTTAGGATTCAAGAAGCACATGTGGAGAGGTATGCCAAGGACTATCTTTCGATGGTGAGCCTTAGTTTCCCTATGACATTTTTATCCTCAGCAATCATGGGCATCTTCAATGGCTCCGGAAATTCGCGGACAACAATGGTTATCGGCGGCGTGGGCTTCATGACAAACATGATTTTGACACCTCTGCTGATTTTCACCGCAGGCATGGGGGTTGCAGGTGCCGGACTGGCGACAGTCGTAGCCCATAGCGTGGCAGCTATTTTGGCCATTATACTGCTCAAAAAATACAAGCGCAGGCCTTTTTCAGAGTTTACGTTTTTTGCCCCTGTCAGGCTAGATGTTATTAAGCAAATATTCAAGTGGGTTTCCCCGATTTCCATTGAGAGCTTTTTCTTCACGGCACTTACAATGACAGTAACTTTTTTGATAGTGGAGTTCGGTGAGGCTGCAATGGCTGCGACCCGTGTAAGTTCTCAAATAGAAAGCCTCACCTGGCTGATTGGCGGCGGTTTCGCCTCCGCACTCACAGCATTTACAGGGCAAAACTTCGGAGCACAGAAATGGGGCAGAATTTCCAGGGGCTTTAAGTTTTCCTCTGCCATAATGTCCGCCTGGGGGCTTGTCGTGTCCCTCATATTGATTTTCGCAGGGCGCTTTCTCGTCGGATTATTCGTTTCAGACGAAGTCGTCGAGCTGGGGGTTATGAACTTGCGGATTTTTGCCATTTGCCAAATCCCTCAGTGCCTTGAAGGTGTTGCCGCAGGCCTGTTCCGGGGTCAGGGCAAAACAATCCCCCCGTCAATTTCAAGCATCTCATCCAATGTGGCCCGCGTCATACTGGCCTATGTCCTAGTTCATTTCACAGACTTGGGCCTGGCAGGCATCTGGATTGCACTCGCCGCTGGGGCAACGCTTCGGGGGATATGGATTTTTGTCTGGTATGCTCTCTATTCGCGCAAACTGCCCAAAAGCGATATCGCGCCCGATGCAAATCCCGCCGCAGAAGCGGCAGTTTAGGCTGCTTAGTTAGACATTTATCATTTCGGCGCAGATAACTCCCTGCTTATACAGCACCTTAGTTTTGCGCCTATGATATAAATATTAAAAATGTTGAAAGGGGCATTCTTTTAATGAGAAGCAAGAACGAATTTATCGACTTTATGGCGGAGGCAGGGGTGCTGACCTTCGGTGATTTCACCACCAAAAGTGGGCGCAAAACACCTTATTTTGTAAACACAGGCAATTACAAGACCGGCATGCACATCTCCATGCTCGGCGACTACTATGCCGGCGCAGTGGCGCAGAGCGGGGTAGAGTTCGATGCCCTCTACGGCCCTGCATACAAAGGGATTACACTGGCCGCCGCTACCGCCTCTTCACTGTACCGCAACCACGGGGTCAACGTGCCTTATTTCTTCAACCGCAAAGAGGTCAAAGACCACGGCGAGGGCGGCTCGCTCGTAGGCTACAAGCCCAAGGACGGCGACAAGCTGGTCATAATCGAGGATGTGGTTACAGCAGGAACTGCCGTGCGTGAGAGTTTGCAGCTACTAAGCGCCGTTGCAGACGTCAAGGTAACTGCGCTGTTCGTATCAGTGGACCGGATGGAACGCGGTACGGGAACTTCGTCTACACTGGATGAGCTGAGGGATGAGTTTGGGATTAAGGTTTACTCCATAATCAATGCCCGCGACATAATCGCCTCATTTGCAGCAGGTGATGAGCGCATAGCCAAAATGGAAGCCTACCTAGCGGAGTACGGAGCCATTGCCACATAACCACCCAGACTACATAGCCCCCAAGCAGGGGAGTAGGGAGCTTCTGCACACCCCCAGCCGGATATATACGGCGGGGCGCAATATTTGATATTTTAAGGAAAAACAAATGGATTTCAAAGTAGTTAGTGAATTTGAGCCGGCAGGGGGACAACCTGCGGCTATTGAGTCCTTGGTAAGCGGATTAAACCTGGGCTTCGATGAGCAGACCTTGCTCGGCGTTACAGGTTCGGGCAAGACCTATACCATGGCCAAAGTAATTGAAACCGTACAGCGCCCGACACTGGCCCTAGCGCACAACAAGGCGCTGGCGGCGCAGCTTTGCGGTGAGTTCCGGGAGTTTTTCCCTGATAACGCCGTGGAGTTTTTTGTGTCGTACTACGACTATTATCAGCCCGAGGCCTACTTGCCGCACACAGACACCTTTATCGAAAAAGACAGCACCATTAACGCCGAGATTGAGCGGCTGCGGCACAGCGCTACCTCTTCTCTTTTTGAGCGGCGGGATGTCATAGTCGTGTCGTCTGTAAGCTGCATCTACGGCCTTGGCGACCCTATTGACTATTCCAGCATGGTGATTTCCCTCAGGCCCGGCCAGGAAAAGAGCCGGGATGAACTGCTAAAAAAGCTGGTATCCATCCGCTATACCCGAAACGATGTGGCCTTTGAGCGCAACGCCTTCCGGGTGCGCGGCGACACAGTGGAGATATACCCTGTCTATTCCCGCGAAAATGCCATACGTGTGGAATTTTTCGGCGATGAGATTGAGCGCATAAGCGAAATACATGTGGTCACCGGCTCGCCTCTGCGCACACTGGGGCACATAGCTATCTACCCTGCGTCCCACTATGTCACAACTGAGGAAAAGACTAAGAAAGCCATCACGGACATTAAAACCGAGATGAAGGCGAGAATCGAGCAGTTTGAGCAAAATAATAAGCTCGTTGAGGCTCAGCGCATACACCAGAGGACTATGTATGACATTGAGATGCTCACAGAACTTGGCTATTGCAGTGGAATTGAGAACTATTCCCGCATAATCTCAGGGCGTGAGGCGGGCAGCGCACCCATGACCTTGCTGGATTATTTCCCGAAAGATTATCTGATGTTCATTGACGAGAGCCATGTGACGCTGCCCCAGGTGCGCGCAATGTATGCCGGGGACAGGTCGCGCAAGGAAAGTCTTGTCGAATACGGCTTCCGGCTGCCTTCGGCCTTTGACAACAGGCCGCTAAATTTTGAAGAATTTAATGACCGTCTCAACCAGGTGGTATATGTTTCTGCGACACCGGGCGAATATGAGCGTTCCCGCTCCAGCCAGGTTGTACAGCAGGTCATACGCCCGACAGGCCTTCTTGACCCTGAAATATCAATCCGCCCTGTAGACGGGCAGATTGACGATTTGATATCTGAAATAAATATCCGCACCAAAAAGGACGAGCGCATTTTGGTGACGACACTCACTAAGAAAATGGCGGAGGACTTGACCGCCTATCTCAAAGGTGCGGGTATCCGCGTGCGCTACTTGCACCACGACATTTCTACCACGGAGCGCATGGAGATTATAAGAGATCTAAGGCTCGGCGAATTTGATGTCATCGTGGGAATAAACCTTTTGAGGGAAGGGCTTGACCTGCCGGAAGTTTCTCTGGTTGCAATCCTTGATGCCGACAAGGAGGGCTTCTTGCGCAGTACCACTTCACTCATCCAAACCATAGGCCGCGCCGCCAGAAATTCCGAAGGCCTTGTCATTATGTATGCCGACAGGATTACAAATTCAATGGAAGCGGCCATTGCCGAGACCGAAAGCCGCCGAGAGACGCAGAGGGCGTTTAACGAGGAGCACGGCATTGTGCCCAAGACTGTTATAAAGAGCGTGCGCGAGCTTCTGGAAATCTCAAAATCTGAGGGGCCGGTACCCCGTAGCGGCGTAAAGCTCACCAAGCGCGAAGCGGAAGAAGAGATAAGGCGCTTAGAAAAAGAAATGACAGCCGCTGCAAAGCTGCTCGAATTTGAATACGCCGCAGCCCTGCGCGACAGAATTATAGAATTACAGGGCGGCACTCCCTCGTAGGGGAGGAAAGCCCGATACCCCACCACAAAACCCGCCAAGAGGTCACTCAGATGACCTTTTGGCGGGGATTTTTTGCAACTTGACGTTTGATCAAGGGTTTTATCCATCACAAAACCCCCGGTATCGGGGGTTTTGCGAAAAGAGAGGAAGATGGTCGGTATAACGAAACGGGGGGAGGCGCATAACCGCGGTTGGGGGAGGGAGTGTGCCGACACATAATGCGTCGGTGGGATGTACGGCTGTCCTTCCCCTCCGTTCATATTGACATAATAAGCCTTTATTGCATATTTTATGTGAATTAAGTTTGAATAAACTGTAAATTGCCTCCAAAAATATGAATTCACACAACAATGCATTTTGTGCAAGTTGCACAAAACATGGCACAGGCGGCAAAACTAGCCTATGCCAGATTTTGCCGCCTATGCACCATTTTACGTTGCTACACAAAGAAACTACCCTTTTATAGGCTTTTCTGTGCGCAGGCTCTTAACTTTTTCTGCGATATTTGCAATTAGGACGGCAGGGGAGGCCGTGACCTGTTCACCGCTGTCCATATCCTTTACGGTTATCTTTTCTTGGGCAATTTCGTCCTCTCCCAGAAACACCACGTAGGGAATTTTTAGCTTGTCGGCGTAAGAAACCTTCACTTTGAACTTTTTGTCCTCACTGTATATCTGGGTGCGCAAACCCGCCTCGCGCATTGTGGTGGCAAGAGCCACGGCAGCGCTGCGGTCGTCGGTCATGGGGATTACCAGCACATCTGCCGGGGACGACAAAATCGCTTCATTTAACATATTCTGCTCTTGCAGGATATAAAACAGGCGGCTCAGGCCAATTGAAATGCCCACTCCTGGCAAGTTTTTGTCGGTGTAATACCCTGCGAGATTATCATAGCGCCCACCTGAACAAATGGAGCCCACCTCAGGGTGGTCAAGCAAACATGTCTCGTATACAGTTCCTGTGTAGTAATCAAGGCCTCTGGCAATGGAGAGGTCAATTTTGAAGTTTGTTTCAGGCACGCCAAAGCCTGTGAGATGCTGCTTAACGGCCAGCAGTTCATCTGCACCCATATCAAATGTGCCATTTTGGCCTTGGTATTTGCCTAAAATATCAAAGGGGTCGCCCTTGTAGGTAACAAATTCAATCAGCTTTGAAACCTGCATCTCCGAAAGCTCTAAGTCATCCTTTAGGGATGCCGCCAGTTTTTCCACACCAATTTTATCCAATTTATCAACGAGCCGCATAACCGCTGTGGATTTATCGGAAATTCCTAAAATCTCATAAAGGCCGCTCAAAGTTTTCCTGTTGTTGATGCGTATTTCAAACCGCTCCAACCCGAGGGATTTGAAGCACCTGTACAAGGCGCTGGGAATTTCGGCATCGTTTAGTATGTCCAATCCTCCATCGCCGATTATGTCGATATCAGCCTGATAAAACTCGCGGAACCGCCCCCTCTGCGGACGCTCCCCGCGGTAGGCCTTGCCTATCTCAAAGCGGCGGAAGGGGAATGTTAGCCTGCTGTAGTTAAGCGCGACATATTTAGCAAGCGGAGTTGTAAGGTCAAATCGGATGGCGAGGTCGGTATCACCTTTTTTGAGGGTGTATGTCTGCTGCTCTGTCTCTCCGCCGCCTTTGGCCAGAATAATCTCCGCGGCATCCATCAGCGGCGTGTCCAGCGGAGTAAAGCCGTAGAGGGAGAATGCCTCACGGATTTTTTGCGCCATATCATTGAAGTAAACCTGCTGTACAGGCAGCAGTTCCGTAAATCCCGACAGTGTGCGCGGTTTGATTTTATTCATTGCTCCATCTCCCTTGTTGTCAAAAAAATTGTGCCGTAGCCTTAGTGTATTGTGCCATACCCCTGGTGTCAAATTGCAAAAACTGCACTTATCTTGCGGCCTCTTTATCCGCCTAGCAAAAACGGCGGGAGCAAGCCCCCGCCGCATGGCAGATAATTATACGGCGTACCGCTGCCCGTGTAAGCTGCGTTTTATTTCTTGGGGTTTACTATATCGCGCCAGTCGAGGTCGCCGCGCTTCAGGCCGTGTATGAGCACCTCAGCAGTGGCGATATTTGATGCAAACGGGACATTTTTTTGGTCACATAGCCGTGTTATTTCCATAACGCTGCTATGATACTCTTCAACCGCCAGCGGGTCGCAGAAGTACAGCACCATATCCAGTTCGTTGTAGGCAATGCGCGAGCCAATTTGCTGTGCGCCGCCCTGATTACAGGACATATATAACGTAATCGGAAGCCCTGTCGCTTCGCTGACAAGACGCCCTGTAGTGTTCGTGGCGCAAATATCGTGACCTGCGAGTATCCCGCAGTACGCTATGCAAAACTGAACCATCAGTTCTTTGCGCCTATCGTGAGCCATTAATGCAATATTCAAAAAAATCGCCTCCTACCCCTTACCAACTGCGCAGCGGCACATACTCACCTGAAATGCGGCGGGCGATATCCAGGTAGTCATATGCTGCGAATCGTTTTTTGTATAAAATCAGCGGAATGTTTGCGTGCAGAGCTTTGAAAACAGCCTTGTCCTCGGGCACAATCCCAATAAGCTGCACGCCGATTGTGTCAATCAGGTCGTCAATTGTTGTTTCAATATACTTTAGGTTCTTGGGTATTATCCTATTCACTAAGAGCCGCACATCACTTTGGCCAAGCTCACGGGCTATGCTTGCCGCTTGCTGTGCATCTCTCACCGCCGGAGTTTCCCCGGCTGTGACTATAATCGCCATACCTGCATGTGAAACAGCTTGCCTGAAACCGCGCCCCACGCCTGAGGGGGCGTCAATCACACAGAAGTCAAACTCCTCGCAGACGATCTCGAACATGGCTTTGAGGCCTGCCTCATTATCATCTGCCGGGTCGTAGACCGTGGGAGCCGCAAGGAAGTACAAGTTAGGAATCCGGGGGCTCTCGGAACAGGCGTCAAGAAGTTCAATATTTCCGTTGGCAACATCAAGGTAATCCATCACCGCAAAGTCTGTCATGCAAAGCGCAAGATCCAAGTTTTTTAGGCCCGCATCAAAGTCAACGCAGAGTGTTTTTTTACCAAGCGCTGCCAGACAGGATGAAATAGCGGCCGCTGATGTTGTTTTACCGGTTCCGCCCTTGCCTGAAACGATGGCTATAACTTTTCCCATGGAATTCCTCCTGCCACTAAATGTCCTCTCTGAGCAATCAGTTGCTGCAGCTTAATCTCACCAAAATTTCA
>WQRL01000066.1 GCA_009786775.1 Oscillospiraceae bacterium | reverse complement strand
CTTCAGGCGGGAGAGCGATGTTGGAGCCGAAATGTCTGTAAAGTCCGAAGTATCCGAGCTTGCCTTCTGCCCCGGCCCTATAGATTGTGCTGCATTTGACTCACAGCTTGTATGTCAGTCAAGATTTGCTGTTTATGTCCATCAGGCCCACCCGCTCGCAGATCACAAAGCCATAACCGCCAAGTGTTTGCAGGGGTTTCCGCTGACTGTTATGAACGAGCAAACTAAAGCGCTGTCACTTCTTCTCGACGCAGCTAAGGCCGCAGGTGTTGAGCTCTGGATCAACAACCAGACAGACAGCACTAAAACATTGTTTGAACTGGCGTGTGTCGAAGGGCAAGTGGGTGTGGCAACTATGGCACTCCAGCCCATTGCAGCACTTTCAAAGAGAAAACTTAAAGCGATACCGTTTCAAGAGGAATCTCTGGAATGGCGGCTATATCTAATAAAGAAAAAAGGCGCGGCATTGTCTACAAACGCAAAACTGCTGTATGATGTGCTGGTTACGCACATGGAAAAAGTCAAAAAATGCTAAAACATCCGTCAGTAACGGTCAAAGGCATTGGTGTAAGGTTTTATTAACTAAGCCCCAATGCTTCATTTTGCACAAAAATCTCAATCATTATTCGCAAAATTGCACATTCATCACAAATTGTTTCTTTACTAACCCCTAAATGTAATGTTATATTCTCAGGATATTGTACATTGTAACATATTTTAGATTTAGGGGGGTATTAAACATGCCAAAATCAACTCTGCACCAACATCTTGTAAAACCGCTCAACTGGCAAAAAGGGCCGGAGGGTCTTTATCCCTTTGAGCTTTTCTGGATGGAGGGTAAGACCGACATGGAAGGCTTTGGTGGGTGCTTTTCATATTGCTTTATAAAGGAAGAAACGCAGTTTCACCCTGTTGAAGGAATGGTAGTCCACCCGTATGATGAGGTTTTGGTGTTTGCATCAACAAACCTTGACGACATGATTGACCTCGGCGCAGAAGTTTCAATAGAAATCGGAGAAGAGCGGGAACTTCATACATTCAACCGCAACTATGCCGTATGTATTCCCAAGGGCACACCTCATGGCCCTGTAAAGGTAAAAAATGTCAAGCGCCCATTTGTCCATTTTGTTATATCAATGGATCCCGTATACAGCGGTAAAATAATCCCAGAATCAGAACTTAAGCCGCCCGTTCCGGGATGCACGAAATATGAATCTTACTCACGCGTTTTCGCCACAAGCGTTGATCCTAAGACCGGTAAGTTCACGGGCTTTGACAATATGCAAGTGCAGGACAAGTACAGGGTGCCGACCCAGGATGGAAGCGGGATGGGTTATAATAACTATATCGACGAATGGGGCGTTATACACTCAAGCCGAATGGGCGAAATGGGTCCGGGCAATGCCGATAACCTTGTTTGGCTGTACGGCAGCGACCTGTTGGGCTTTGAGCTTAATTTCTTGTGGGGACATTATACGGGCAGCGGTGTTTGGCACCGGGCCGGAGAGTCACACAGCCATCCCTGCGAAGAAATCCTTATCGTTGCAGGACTTGACGCAGACGACCCGCGTCATAACGGCTCTTGCGTTGAAATTGCAATGGGCGAAGAGGACGAGCGCTATACCTGTGAAGTTCCGACGGTATATATATGTCCAAGAGGGTTCTCGCATCTGCCCCAAACCACCCGTTGGGCAGATAAGCCATTCTCATTCATCGTTGTCAACCTCGATGGTACACACGATTCCCCGTGGAAATCCAGAGATGGGTCAAAAACACAGTACGAAGACTAAAGTGCGGGAGGTATGACCGCTGAGATACCGAAAATTTGGGAACCAAGATTGGTTGATTTCGGAGCTTTCGCTCGGTGTACTTTGCCGGGAAGAGGCTATCGCAGCCCCTGAGCGCACAAGTTCCGAAAAGCGTACCGGCACCATAAGATACATGATAGACCAAGGTGTAAACTTCATAAATTTAGGACATCCGCTACTATTCAAAAATCCCGAAACCGCTTGTGAATATGTCAAAAACGCATTAGACGGCGGATACCGGGAGAAGGTTAAGCTGGCTATCAACGTCCCTACGCACCGCGTGTCATCACAGCAAGAACTCAGTAACTCTCTAGCCGCACAGCTTGAGCTGTTCGGTCTTGATTCGGTTGATTTTTGCGTACTGGACGGTGTCAACAGATTCAATTGGGCGGCACTGAAGTCCATAGGCATCTCAGCTTGGGTAGAAAGTATTTCAGCCTCGCGTATCTCAAGCCATGCAGGAATTGCTTTCCATGATGACCCGCATTACCTTAAAGACATTAACGGCACTTATCCCCACTGGGCTTTTGTACAAATGGAACTGTCCCTTCTTGACTATAAGCATCATCCCGGCGCAGGCGGATTTAAGTTTACACAGGAATATAACAATGGGGTTATTGCGGCCGGCATTACAAAATCAGGGCGTTTGCTAAAAAACATTCCTGAGAATGTAGAGGATGTGCTGGAAAATGCACAGGTGAAGCAATCCCCGGAAGAGCGGTGTGTCAAATGGGTGCTGGCTTTTGAAGAAGTTTCATCGGCGCAACTGTCTATTGAGTCCGAGTGCCCAACAACTAAGCACGCTCAAAGATATTTGAGATATGCCGAAGATGTGACGCCAGGAGAACCTGATGTGTGGGAGTCGTTGGATGCAGCCAGAATAAGGGACGCATATTACGCAAACAGGGACTACCTTTGCACCTCGTGCTATTGCTGTATGCCTTGCGCCGTAGGAATTGATGCTCCGCGCATCATTGAACTCGTCAATGACGGCAAAATGTTCTCAAATTCGGCGATACCCAAACTACAGTACAGCATAGAGCGCCATCAAGACATAGAATGTTTACAGTGCGGCTTGTGTAACAAGCACTGTCCCAAGCGTTTGCCTATTCAAAAAATTGTTTTGGATGCCTCTTGCGCATATGCACAAAAGTAAACATTGCAAGGTCGCTAAGGGATCTGTTTTTCACTTTACAAAAAAGCAGATTCTAAAATAAAAGAATATCACTACAACAAAAGGAGAAAGGATAAATGAAAAAGAGAACAAAACGCGCATTAGCCCTGCTGATTACCTCAGTCATGTGTCTAGGACTGCTGGCCGCCTGTGCCCCTATAGACGACACGGCGGCGCCAGCTACAACTCCAGGCACAAATCAAGCTGCTACCCCTACGGAACCCGCCACTGCACCAGATCCTACTGCCCCGCCACCTGAAGGCGCCCAGTTTGCAGATTTTCTGGACATAATTGTTGACAATAACCCTATCGCTGTTGTCAACCCCCTCTCACCCGCCGGTTCCCCGTCGTCAACGATTTGGGTATACAACCTTATCTATGACAGGCTTGTTACCTTCCTGGGTGAAGGCCAGTATGGGCCGATGCTCGCGCAATCTTGGGAAACTGACGATAATCAAACATTTATATTCCACCTTCGCGAGGACGTTTACTTCCACAACGGAGACCACCTCACAGCTGAAGATGTAGTGTTTACTGCGCAAATAGCACAAGAGCATCCGGGAACCATAGCCTTTGACAGATGGCGTGATGTTGAAGAGGCTACAGCTATTGGCACGCACACTGTTCAGCTTGTTCTATCCGATGTCAATGTTGATTTCATGTTCGAGATGGCTGCCGCCTCGGCAGGAATCCTCAACCAAAGAGCTCTCTCCGAGAACCCTGAAACGGGCTCTTGGGTCGGAACCGGACCATATACTGTCACATCTTTTTCCACAAACGACTACGTCAGGCTGGAACGCAATGATGACTACTGGGGCGGCCCTGCGATAACAAGGGAGCTGGTTCTGCGCTTTGTCCCTGAGGTAAGCACACGCTTTACAATGATTCAAAATGAAGAGAGCCATGTATGCTTCTCAATTTCTTTCGTTGACCTGCCCGTGCTTGAAGCTGACACAGAAAACTTCGTGGTTTACAGATGGAGCCCCGTTGTCATGAGCTATCTCGGCTTTAACCAGACAGACCCCCTTGCTAGCTGCTTGTACTTCAGGCGCGCAGTGGCTTCTGCTATTGACAGAGAAGAGATTGCCGCAGTTGCAAGAGGCGATTTCGCTGTTCCCGAAAAATCAGGAACCCTTTGGGGCTTGACGGAATTTAGAAACGATGACATACCGATAATTCCTCTAGACCTTGATGCAGCCAGGGCATACCTTGAGCGTTCTGTCTGGAATGGGGAAACCGTTGAGCTAGCCACTGCAATTGCCACAAATGTTGTAGCGGCAGAGGTTGTTCAGTCCCAGCTACAGAGAATCGGCCTAAACATCGAAGTCAATGCTATGGATCCAGCGGGCCTTGCATCTTACGTAACCTTTGACAACAACCAATCCCAAATGATTATATGGGTTGGCGCTTTCAGCCCGAACGCCGGCTCAGCGGCGCAGCTGTTCCTGCCATTTGCCGGGCAAAACAGAGTTTCATATAACAATCCAGTAATTACGCAGATGCTTGAGGAAGCACGCGGTATCAGTGACTTAGAAGCTCGCCGCGCCCATTACTTCCGCATTCAGGAAATCATGGCTGAAGACCCCCCTGGCTTTAATCTATTCTTCCTAATAAACGCCGCAGCGGGCGTGAGAGGGGTTGCAGGAATCGACTTCATGTTCGGCGATTTTGCCTGCATGAGAAATATCCACAGAGTTTTGGATTAGGCTAAAGGCCTGGCATTTTGCGACGCCAGAGTTTGACCGGGGCGTGAGCCCCGGTCAAACTAAATAAAACTAAGAGGAGGACATCTCAGTTGAGCCGCTATGTGATAAAACGTATTCTATTGCTGATTCCGCTACTCGTCATAGTATCTTTCATCGTGTTTGCGCTCATGGAAGCCGCGCCCGGAACAATTGTTGACAATATGATTACCGGAGTAATGACCGAAGAGGAAATTGCTGAGCTTAGGGCGCAGTTCAACCTTGACAGGCCGATGATTTACAGGTATTGGAGGTACATGGTAAATCTTGTGCAAGGAGACCTAGGGGTGTCCGACACCACTGGAATAAGTGTGTGGAACACATACATCAGCAGACTGCCCAACACTTTAATATTGACCCTTGCTTCACTCATTGTAGGTCTAAGCATCTCAATCCCTATGGGTATGCTCGCCGCAAGGCGTGCCGGTAAGCTGACAGACACTTTGACAACATCGTTTACTATGATTGGAATGTCCATGCCAAGTTTTTGGCTGGGACTTTTGTTGATTCTGATATTTTCCCATTGGCTGGGATGGCTCCCATCATCGGGCAACAGAGATGGCTTCCGCAGTATAATACTTCCTGGGGTGTGTAGCGGCCTTATGCTTATGGCTTCCTCCACGAGACAAACCAGATCCAGCATGCTTGAGGTTTTAAGCTCAGACTATCTGCGCACAGCAAGGGCAAAAGGCGTGCCTGAAAAGGTTGTCATAAGAAAACACGCCCTCGCAAACGCATGGATACCGATACTGACGACGATCGGAAACTCCCTAGGTGTTTCTATTGCGGGTTCTGCTGTCATTGAAACTGTGTTCGCATGGCCGGGAGTCGGGCGCATGACTGTCGATGCGGTTATGGCCAGAGATGTCACGGCAGCTACAGGCGCAGTAATAATGACGACTGTGCTATATGTTTTGTTACAGCTATTAATTGATTTGTCATATGTATTTGTCGATCCGAGAATCAAAGCTCAGTACATCGGCGTTAAAAGAAAGAAGCCCCGCAAAAAGCCACAAGACAGCCCACCGAGAAACACAAGCCTTCCCGCTCCGGTGTCCGCTGCAAGCTCTAAGAGCGAAGAGGCCCGCACCTTCAAGCCTCCCATTCCCGAGCAAGAACCTTGCCCTCCTCCGCAGCCCGAGAAAGCACCGGAGCCCAAAAGTGTGCCGGAACCTTCTCCCGTATATGCCTCGGCAAAAAACAGCCAACCGTCAGGTGCCGGCAGCTCCGCGCTTATTTCTAAAAAGTATAAAAAGCGCAGCCGTTTTGCCGATATTTTCCACAGTTTAAGAAAAAGCAAGAGTGCAATGGCAGGACTTGTAATCGTTGGCCTTTTGTTTATAACTTTCATTGTTTCACTGTTTATCAGTTTTGACTCTGTCACAGCAACCAGCCCGCAACGCTTTTATTCGCCCAGTCTTCAGCACCTGTTCGGCACCGATAATATGGGGCGCGACTTGTTTTTGCGCACGCTTTATGGAACCCGTTACTCCATAGCCATCGGATTTGGTTCGGTTGGGATTGCTGCAATTTTCGGAATCTTTTTAGGAGCTATCGCCGGATTTTATACAGGGATAATAGACGATATTATAATGCGCGCATCTGACATTTTGGCGTCAATCCCCAGCATACTTCTTGGAATGGTTATCGTCATTGTGCTTGGGCAAAGCCTCCAAAACCTTATCATCGCTGTCGGGGTAAATGCCATACCCATTTTTATCCGAATAACAAGAGCCGCCGTGCTAACCGTCCGTGGGCAGGAGTTTGTCGAGGCGGCGAAAGCCATAGGGCTTTCTAATATCCGCATAATTTTCACACAGGTCTTGCCTAACAGCCTTGCTCCGCTTATTGTCACCATTACCGCCAGCTTGGGAATAGCAATCATTGTAGGGGCCTCGCTATCCTTCTTGGGCTTCGGTGTCCCTGTACCGGCACCCGAGTGGGGAACTTTAGTTTCGGCAGGCAGGGATTTTATACGCACAGCTCCGTGGCTTATGACCTTCCCAGGTATATTTATAATGATAACAGTTCTTGCATTTAACCTCCTTGGCGACGGACTGCGCGATGCGCTTGACCCGAAATTAAAGAGGAGATAGGGGGCAGCACCGACATGTTAAAATATCCCAACTTGTTTTCGCAAATAACTCTGGCCGGTACGGTTTTCCGCAACCGTCTATTTGCATCGCCCACCGGGACGGCGTATATGACATCACAGCACTTTCCCGTGCCGGAAACAAACGCATATTACGAGCGCAAGGCAATTGGCGGGGCGGCATCCGTCTGCGTCGGTGATGCTGTAATCTGCTCTAAACACGGGCGGTTTAACTACGGACATCTCGTACTCGACAACCCTGCGGGCCTCCCCGCTATGACCAGGCTGTCAGAAGCTATCACCAGGCACGGTGCAGTCGCCGCGATTGAGCTCTCACATAGCGGCAGCAATGCCCGCTCCTCCGCTGCTGACGGCAATAAAATCTACGGGCCTATGGAATACACAACAAAAGACGGATTTAACGCCGAGGCGATGACCGAAGAGAAAATATATGAGGTTGTGCAGCAATACGCTGATGCGGCTTCATGGGCAAAGCGGTGCGGGTTCGGAATGGTTACAATCCACGGCGGCCACGGATGGCTTCTAACTGAGTTTATGTCGCCTTTTTTGAACAGGCGCACAGACAGGTGGGGCGGCGGTGTAGAGAACCGTTGCCGCTTCGCCGTAGAGGTGTGCAAGGCCATACGCAAAGCTGTCGGCCCTAAATTCCCAATCGAAATACGCATATCCGGCTCTGAGTGCAACCCAAATGGCTACGACTTGGATGAGGGCATAGCTATTGCCAAGCAGTTAGACGGGCATGTTGATCTGATTCACGTTTCCGCCGGAAGCCATGAGGTCTGGGAAGTCTTTACCGTGACACATCCTGACATGTTCCTGCCGGAAGGTGTCAATGTGCAATACGCGGCAGAGATAAAAAAGCACGTCGCAATCCCTGTGGCAACCGTCGGTGCGCTTATTGACCCTGAGCATATGGAGCACATCATTGCCTCAGGTCAGGCTGATGTCATTCAGGTGGCGCGCGGATTAATTGCCGACCCCGACTTGCCGCTCAAAGCAAGGCTTGGGCGCGCCGGCGAAATTAACAAGTGTATGCGGTGCATGACCTGCTTCTCAAATCACATATTACAGGGGCAGTTCCTCTGCCCCATAAACCCCCATGTTGGACATGAGCTAAGTTGTGAGGCTTCGCTTCCCGCAGTCAAGAAAAAGGTGCTTGTCGCAGGCGGCGGTGCCGGCGGTATGCAAGCGGCCATTACGGCAGCTAAGCGCGGGCACGAAGTTATCTTGTGCGAAAAAACAGATAAGCTCGG